>JACPIQ010000025.1 GCA_016188005.1 Candidatus Rokuibacteriota bacterium
GGGCTGGGGGCGCTTCAGCCGGAACACCACGCTGTGAGGATCCGGCGCCTCCACACCCTCCACATTGGCGTACCAGTCCTTGCGCGGGTTGATCCGCAGCTTGGCCTGGGCCTCCGGCGCCTCGCGAAGCATGTCGAAGGTGAACTTGACGTCCTTGGAGGTGAAAGGCTTGCCGTCGTGCCACTTGACGTTCTTGCGGAGGAAGAAGACGAGGTTCCGGTAGTTGTCCTGCCAGGACCACCGCTCGGCCAGCTCCCCGATGATCGTGTCCACGCTCTCGACCGACTTGAGCGGGTCGAAGAAGACCAGGTTGTTGAAGCACGGGCTCGCCGGGAACACCACGGAGATCGTGGCGGTCTCGTGGATGGCGAAGCCCTGGGACAGATCCTCGCGAAGCATGATGTTGATCGCGCCGCCCGATTTCGGCGCCTGAGCCGCAGCCGGGGTGAGCGTGAGTGCCACCAGCCCCGCCGCGGCGAGGCCTCCGACGATGAATGCACGCCGCCAGTTCCTCATGCGCCGTTCTCCTCTCTGCGGGAGAAAGCTGCCGATTGTTCCGGGGATCCGTGATCGGCCCGACTATACGCGAACCCATCCCCACCGACAACCTCCCCCGGGGGGCCGGACCTCGCGCGCCGCGTCAGGGAGCGGGGCGGAGTGGCCGGCTGGGGCGCAGGAGCTGGTCGCGCTTGACGTCCCAGACACCGCGGGAGGACAGCCGCACCGCCGGCAGGAAGTCGGCCACCATGAAGTAGAGCGTGAAGATGGGGTCGTGGAAGGGATAGCCGCGCGAGATCAGGAGGCCCTTCAGCTCGCGCTCCTTCGCGGCCAGCTCGGGCAAGGGCCGCGTGGACATGAGCCCGGCCACCGGCAGCCCGAGCTCGAAGGCGACGCGCTCGCCCTGCACCAGGACGACGCCGCCCCGCAGGGCCAGGAGGCGGTTCACCGCCCGCGCCATGGCCTCCGGGCTCCGCCCCACGGCGATGATCTGGTAGTCGGTGGACAGCGTGGCCGCGAGCCCATCGAGATCGGCGGCGAAGCCGGCCAGCGCCGTGGTCGTGACCCACCGTCCCAGCCTGTCCAGCAGCGCGACGTGGAGGTCGCCCGCCGCCGCTGGCCGCTCCTCGAGCGCCGTGATGACGGTGCTCACGAGCCGGATCACGGGCAGCGGGCCCGCGGGAAGCGCGAGGTCGGCCGGGGCGATCCGCCAGCGCCGCCCGAGCCTCGCGGCCCCCGAGGTGAAGACACGGTCCCAGGCGGGCTCGGCGAGGCGCGCCAGCAGCCGCCCGTCCCGGGCTGCGAGCCGTCCGCGGGCGATCACGGCGCTGGGACGGGGCTCGGTGAGATCGGCCAGCAGCAGGATGTCGGCGAAGCGGCCGGGCGCGATCCCGCCGAGATCGGCGTCCTTGCCGTAGTAGCTGGCCGGATTGAGCGTGACCATCCGGTAGGCCTCGACAGCCGGCACGCCCTCCTCCATGGCGAGGCGCACGAGGCCATCCACGTGGCCGTGCTCCATGGTGAAGGCGGGGGTGCTGCCGTCCGTCGTCAGCATGAGCCGACCCAGAGAGCCCGACTTGACGAAGGGCTCGAGCAGGCCGCGGAGATCGGGGCGGAGCGAGGAGTGGCGCAGCATCAGGGCGATCCCCTGGCGGGCCCGGTCCAGCGCCTCCTGCCCCGTGATGGGCTCGTGGTCGGAGCTGAGCCCCGCGGCGGCCAGCGCGGCGATGCGCTCGGCATTGGCGCCGGCCGTGTGCCCCTCGATGCGCTTGCCGCGCGCCGGGCCCAGCGCCAGGCGCTCGAAGAGCCCCGGCCTGCCGGCCAGGAGGTCCATCCAGCGCGTCACCTCGCCGACCGCCGCGACCCGCGGGTTGTCGAGCATGCGCGCCAGTGCCCTCATGGGAAAGCGCGCCTCCTCCCCCGCCGTGCGCGACTGGGCGTGGGGACGGGCCATCCAGTAGAAGCGCAGCGGCCCGCGGGAGAGCGCCGCCACCGTCCGCTCGAAGCCCCGGAGGCCGGCAAGCCAGTAGAGGAGGAGGTTGTCGGCGAAGATCGTGGTGGTGCCCAGCGGCAGGATGTGGCGGGCCAGCCCCGCGGGCGTGCAGAGGTTCCAGGGATGCGTGTGGGGCTCGATGTAGCCCGGGACCAGCGTGCGGCCCGCGGCGTCGATGACCTCCGTGCGCGGCCCCACCATGGTCTCCCTGAGGCCCACATAGGCGATGCGCTCGCCCTTGATCGCGACGTTGGCCGGGTAGATCTCACCCGTGTACACGTTGAGGAGGAGGCCGCCCCGCACGTACCGGTCGGCCGGCGCCCGCCCCTGCGCCACGGCCACCAGCGCCCTGCGCTCCTTCGCCCACATGGACGCGATTATCCCACGGGGGTCAGGTCTTGCAATCCGACACGCAGCCCAACCGATGGCCCCGATGTCGTAATGCAAGACCTGACCCCTGCTTGACTACTTGAGGGCAAGGACGTTGAAGGCGGGGACGGGCCGCGAGAAGCCCCTGAGGGCGAGATCGCCGGCGGGCTCGGCCTCGACCAGCGAGTCCACGCCCGCCAGCACCCGGCGCGGGACGAGGATCTGGCCCGGCCGAGCCTCTCCGCAGAGACGGGCGGCGAGATTGGTGACCGTGCCGATGGCACCGTAGTCCCAGCGCCCCTCGAAGCCGATGGCGCCAATCGTGGCATAGCCCTGGGCGATGCCGATGCCGAAGTCGAGCTCGTACCCCTGGCGGCGCCACGTGACGATCAGCTCGGCGACACGCTCGCGCATGGCCACTGCCATGCGTACGGCCCGCGCCGCGGGATCGGGTACGGGCACCGGGTCGTTGAAGAAGATCATCATGCCGTCGCCGGTGAAGCGCTCGAGCGTCCCCTCGTGGGCCAGGATCAGCCGCCCCATCTCGGCGTGGTACTCGCGCAGCACCCCCATCACCTCCTCGGGCTCGGCCGTCTCGGCGAAGGCCGTGAAGCCGCGGAGGTCCAGGAAGACCACGGTGACCTCCCTCCGGTGGCTCTGGAGCGGATCGGCGGCATCCCCCGCCACGATGAGCTCGGCCAGCTGGGGGGAGAAGAAGCGCTTGAGCCGGCCGAGGCGCTCGAGCTGGGCCACCTGCTGGCGCACGCGCTCCTCCAGCGTCCGGTTCGACTCGGCGAGCTGGTCGTGGAGCGCCTTGATGCGCAGGAGCGAGCGCACCCGCGCCAGCAGCTCGGCGTGATTCACCGGCTTCGTGAGGAAGTCGTCGGCTCCGGCATCGAGGCCCTTGATCCGCTCCTGCGCCGGGTCCAGCGCCGTGACCATCACCACGGGGAGCATGGCCGTCGCGGGATCCTCGCGGATCGCGCGGCAGACCTCGTAGCCACTCATCTCCGGCATCATGACGTCCAGCAGCACGAGATCGGGACGGTCGGCCGTGACCCTGTCGAGGGCCTCGCGCCCGGAGGCCGCCGTCGCCACCGCGTAGCCCTTCACCGCCAGCAGGTCGGCCAGGAGCTTCACGTTGTGCGGCGTGTCGTCCACCACCAGGATGCGGGCGGGGTGAGTCACGCCCCGCCTCCGGCGCCGCGGCTCCGGTCCAGCAGATCGCGCACGGCCTGGAGGAACTCCTTCACGTTGATGGGCTTGGACTGATAACCGTCGAACCCCGCGGCCATGATCTTCTGCCGGTCGTGCGTCATGGCCGAGGCCGTCACTGCCATGACAGGGATCGCGCCCGTCCGCGGATCGGCCCGGAGCCGCCCCAGCGCCTCGATGCCGCTCATCCCCGGCAGCTGGATGTCCATGAGGATCAGCGCCGGCTGCTCCGCCTGCGCCAGCCGGAGACCCTCCTCCGCGGTGTCGCTCTCGATGGTGCGGTAGCCCTTGAACTGCAGGACGTCGCGGGCGAGCCTGCGGTTCCTCTCGTTGTCCTCGACGATCAGGATCAGCTCACTGGCCATGGCGCTCCACCGGAAGCGTGAAGGTGAACGTGGACCCCTGACCGACGGCGCTCTGGACCCGGATCGTGCCGCCGTGCAACTCCACGAGCCTGCGCGCCAGCGTGAGACCGAGACCGGTCCCCTCGCGCTTGCGTGCGTAGTCGGTGCCCACCTGGCGGAACTCCTCGAAGATCGCCCCCTGGTCCTCCGGGGCGATGCCGATGCCGGTGTCAGACACCGACACCTCCACCGCCCCGCCGGCCGGCACGGCCCGGACGGTGATCCGCCCGCCCTCGGGCGTGAACTTCACGGCGTTCGAGAGCAGGTTCAGGAGCACCTGCTTGACCTTGCGCTCGTCGCCGACGATCGGGCCCACCCGGTCGTCCACGGCGAGCCGGACCGTGATCCCGTGCCGCATCGCCCGCTCCCGCACCAGCGTGAGGGCATTGTCGAGCGCGACGGGCAGGTCGAATGTCGTCAGCTCGAGCTCCATCCTGCCCGCCTCGATCTTGGAGAGATCCAGGATGTCGTTGATGAGCGAGAGCAGGTGCCGGCCCGAGGAGAGAATGTCCTGGAGGTACTCGTCCTGCTTCGGATTCAGCTCGCCGAACATCCGCTCCAGCAGCACCTCCGAGAAGCCGATCACCGCGTTGAGCGGCGTCCTGAGCTCGTGGGACATGTTGGCCAGGAACTCCGACTTGTGCCGGTTGGCCACCTCGAGCTGGGCGCTCTTGTCCTCGATCTCGCGGAAGAGCCGCGCGTTCTGGATGGCCAGCGCCGACTGGGTGGCGAAGGTGTTGAGGAGGGCGATGGCCTCGGGCGGGAACTCGCCGGGGCTCTTCCGGGTCACCACGAGCCCGCCGATCAGATGGTCCTCCCTGAGCAGCGGCACGGCCAGGAGCGCGCGGTAGCCCTGGCCCAGGAGAACGTCCCGCAGCCGGCTCTGGTACGCGTCCTCCCGGGCGATGTCCGGGATCTGGACGGGCGCGCGCGTCTCGGCCAGCCGCCCCGTGGCGCCCTCCCCCTTCCGGAGCCCGATGGGGCGGGCGACCTCGAGGAACTCCTCGGGCAGGTTGCGGGTGGCGCGCAGGTGGAACTCCCCCGTATGCTCGTCGTACTCGTAGATGGCCCCGGCGTCGGTGCCGGACAGCGCGTTGGCCTGGGAGACGATGGTCGTCAGCACGGTCTCGAGGTCCAGCGTCGAGGACACGGCCCGGCCCACCTCGCCCAGCGCCGTGAGCTGCTCCACCGACCGGGTCAGCTCCCCGGTCCGTGCCTGGAGCTCGCTGAACAGGCGCACGTTCTCGATGGCGATCACCGCCTGGTCGGCGAAGGTCGTGACCAGCTCGACCTGCTTGTCGGTGAAGGCCTTGGGGTCATCCCGCCAGAGGGCGAAGACCCCGATGGGAACACCTTCCCTCAGCATGGGGACTCCCAGGATCGCCCGGAAACCGCCCAGGCGCTGGGATTCGGCCCACTGGTACTCGGGGTCGGCCAGGACATCGGGGATGTGGACCGCCCGTCGCTCGAGGGCGCTCCGTCCCACGAGGGTCCCTCGTCCGAGACGGATCGGGTTCCTGTCGAGGAACTCCAGCCACGCCGGGGAAGGAGCTCCGTAATGCACGGCCACCCGATACGCCTCATCGTCGAGCCGGAAGATGAGTCCTCGCTCCGCGCCGCAGAGCTTCGTCGCGTTCTCCACCAGCGTCTCGAGGACGGGCTGGAGATCGAAGGTCGAGCGGCTGATCACCTTGAGGACCTCGCTGGTCGCGGTCTGCTGCTCGAGGGACTCGCTGAGCTCGCGGGTGCGCTCCTCGACCTTCTGCTCGAGGGTGGCGTAGGACTCCTCGAGCTGGGCGGCGGCGGTGTTGAACTGGTCGGCCAGGGCCTCCAGCTCGTCGCCGGTGCGCACCTCGATGCGGTGGCCCAGCTCGCCCGCGCCGATGCGCGCCGCCCCGGCCTGGAGGGCCTGGATGGGCGTCACCATGCGCCGGGCGAGGACCAGGCTGGCCAGCAGCGAAAGCACCAAGCCCACGGCGAGGAGCACCACCGTGCGGATGCTGGAGGCGTACAGCGGCGCGAAGGCCTCGCCGAGCGGCAGCTCCACGAACACCACCCAGCCGAGCGGCGCCACGGCAGCGTGGGCCGTGAGGACCTGCTTGCCGCGCGGGTCGGCGGCGATGATCACCTCTTCCTTCGCCTCGCCGGGCCCCGGCGGCCCGGAGAGCGCCGATCTCACCTGGGCCAGCGCGGAGAGGTCGGTCTTCCGGAGGACGAGGCTGATATCCGGGTGCGCCACGAGCTGGCCGCGCGAGTCCACCACGTAGGCCTGACCGGCCTTGCCGACCTTGATGCGGGAGACCACGTCCCAGATGAACTTGAGGTTCACCTCGGCCGCCGTCACGCCCCCGCCTCCGCGCTGCGGCACGGCGATGGTCATGTAGGGCTCGGATTCCTTCCGGAAGTACACGGGGCCGAAGTGCACCTTGCCGGCCCTGGGCTCCAGGAACCTGGGCTCCCCCGAGAAGTCGGCCTGGCTGCCTGCCACGTCCATGGCGAGCTGCGAGACGCGGAGCTGCTCCCGCCCGGAGGCGTCGAGATGGCTCACCTCGGTGATGGCGCGGACCTGGCTGATCAGCCGGATGAAGTCGAAGCGGCGCTGCGTGAGGGCATCGCCGCGCGCGGCCAGCAGCGGCTGGGTGGTCCAGCCGATCTGGCGCTCCACCTCGCGGACGAACTGCTCGATGCGCGCGGCCGCCCCCGCGGCCTTCTCGCGCTGCACGGCCACCAGCGCGGCCCTGTTCTCCTGGTAGGAGAAGTAGATCTCCACGAGGCCGCTGGCGAGGAGGGCGCCGCTGACCAGGGTGGCGAACAGCGCGACGTACTTGAGGAAGAGGCCGCCGCGGCGTCTCACGGGGTCACCCGGCTGGCCCGGGCACAGGGTCGCTCGACGGGCTGATGGTGGCTCACTCCAGCCAGGAGGATGACACCCCGGGCCCCACGGCGTCAATCGAGCCGTCGGGAGAAAAACCTCGCTGCCCCGCGCCGGGCGCGGTATGGGAGGGGGAGGAGGGACGCCATGGGCAAGCTGGTCTTCGCCGCCGCGGTGCTCGTCGTGGGGCTCGCGTTCTACTACGCCCTCAAGCGCCAGGCCGATCTGTTCCGCGGCGGCACCCTCGCCCTCGTGCCCAGGATCGTGCTCACCCTCGCCGTGGGCATCCAAGCGCCCGCTCATCAAGGCCGACGTCCAGAAGGAGCTCACCACGTGGCTGGCGAAGTACGGGGTCGATCTCAAGGAGGCGGCGCTCGCCAATATCCGCTTCGATCCGAACTACGAGAAGGCCATCGAGGCCAAGCAGATCGAGGAGCAGAAGGCCGAGCAGAAGCGCTACGAGCTGATCCAGGCCCAGCGGCAGGCCGAGATCGTGGCCGCCCAGGCCAAGGGCAAGGGCGACGCCGCGCTGGCCGAGGCCAAGGGGGTGGCCGACGCCCTCCGCGTCAAGGGCGAGGCCGAGGCCACCTAAAATGCCCGCGTGGCCGCCTCGCTGACTCCCGTGCTCATCCAGCAGCAAGACCTGGCGAGATGGGACGGGCGGCTGCCGCAGTACATGCTCGGCGGCAACGCCTCGCCCCTGATCCAGATCCCGGGCCAGACCGGCGAGTCGCCCCGGCGCTGACCCGCGCGGCGCGCGGCCGAGCGGCTACCTCGTGATCACCCCGCAGGCGATGCGCGCCCCGCTATTGCCCGCGGGATCGGTTTTCCCGTCGTCGGCCTCTCTGTGGATGACGAGGGCGGTGCCCCGGCCGCCGAGGAGCGAGGTGGGGCCCGGTGAGAGCGTCACCGCCCTGGTGGTCACGTCGATGCCACCCTCGCCGAACGCGGCGACCTTCATGTTGGGCAGGTCGCCGGCATGCGGGCCGGCCGGGTTCTGCAGCCCATGCTGCTTGCCCGCGGGGTTGAAGTGGCCGCCCGCCGAGTCGAAGGTCGGGGGCTGGCACTGCCCCACCGCGTGGATGTGGATCCCCCGCTCGCCGGGCGGCAGGCGGCGGCCCGTCACCGCGATCCGCACCCCCGCGGCCGTCTCGATCAGCGTGGCCGACCCGACCGGCTTGCCGTCCTTGTCCCTCAGCGTGGCTTCCGCCGACGGAAGCATCGGAGGCTCCTGCTCTGCCATCATGCCCGCGCAGCCGCTCAGCACCATCCCCGCGCATGCCACCAGGAGCCGTCTCACGGTTCTGTCGCCCTCCGTCAGTCGAGTCTCGCCATGAGCTGCCGTGCCGCGTCCCGGAACCGCCCCACGCTCTCGAGCTTGATGCCCTCGTAGCCCCGGATCCCGTCGGGGAGCTCCCCGATGGCCACGGCGGTATCGTGGTTCGCCGGGCCGAGCCTGGTCAAGACGGTCTCGATCATGCTCCGGTACTCGCCCGGCAGTGCCCGCTCCACCCGGCGCACCCGGGCCCGGCCGAAGGGGTCCAGCGCCGTCCCGCGCAGCCCCTTCATGGCCCGCAGGAGCCGGAGGCCCGGCGCGAACCAGCCGCCGAGACGGAGTTTCCGCTTGAGCCCCAGCGCCCTGAGCAGCGGCGGCTGGAGATGCCAGTGATAGGTGATGGCCTGGCCGAAGCGCGCCCGCAGCGCGGCCCCGAGCGCGGGATCCAGGTGCAGCCGCGCCACCTCGTACTCGTCCTTGTAGGCCATCAGCTTGAAGAGATAGCGCGCCACGGCCTCCGTGAGTCCCGTGCGCCCCGGCACACGCTCGGCCTCGGCGCGGGCGACTCGCGCCACGAACTCGACGTACTGCCGGGCATAGTCGGGGCTCTGGTACGCGATCAGCTCGGGCACCCGCGCCTCCAGCAGCCGCCGGGCCTCCCCCTCGAGGCCGGCCGCGTCCACCAGTCGCTGAGTCTCGGGCGACAGCGCCCGCGCCTCGGCCTCGCGCCCCGTGGCCTTGCGGACGGCGGCCTCCACGCGCTTGCCATCCACCACGGCCATGCGCCCCCACCGGAAGGCCAGGAGGTTCATCTCCACCGACACGCCGTTCAGCTCGATCGCCCGTTCGATGGAGGCGGCCGAGAGGGGCAGGGCCCCGGCCTGGTACGCCGCGCCCAGCATGAGGAGGTTGGTCGCCATGTGGTCCCCGAAGAGCCCCTCGGCGATTGCCCCGGCGTCGAGATAGACGTTGTCGTCCTTCCGAGAGGCGCGGTCGATGCTCATGAGCGTGCCGGCGAGCTCGGGGAAGTGCACGGCGGTGTCCACGATCATCTGGCCGGTGGGGATCTGGCTCGTGGAGATCACGGCGACGGTACGTCCGGGCTCGGCCCTGTCGAGATTGCCCGGGTCGGCGGCGACGAGGAGATCGAAGCCGAGGTACAGGTCGGCGCCACCCGCCGAGACCTTGTTGGCCTCCTGGAGGGGGCGCCAGCCGATCTTCAGGTCCGAGACGACAGGCCCCCACTTCTGACTGAGCCCGGTCTGGTCGAGGCCGCGGACGTGTCGGCCGTCCAGGAGCGCGGCCGTGCCCAGGATCTGGTTGACGGTGACGACGCCCGTGCCGCCGATGCCCATCATGTGCACCGCGAAGCCGTCGGCGGGCACCTTGAGCGCGGGCTCGGGCAGCTCGGCCTCGAGCGGGGGCAGTCGCCGGTCGTTCTTCTGCGGAGGGCCCACCGGCTCCACCGTGAGGAATGAGGGGCAGTCGCCGAGGAGGCAGGAATAGTCCTTGTTGCAGGAGGACTGGTGGATCTGCGTCTTCCGGCCGAACTCGGTCTCCACCGGCTGGACGGAGAGGCAGTTGGACTTCTTCCCGCAGTCGCCGCACCCCTCGCACACGCGCTCGTTGATGACGACGCGCCGCGCGGGATCGGCGAGCTTTCCGCGCTTGCGCAGGCGCCGCTTCTCGGCGGCGCATTGCTGGTCGTGGATGAGCACCGTGACACCCGGGATCGAGGCCAGCAGGGCCTGCGCCTCCAGCAGCCGGTCGCGGTGCCACACCTCGGCGATGCCCGCCAGCGCCACGCCCCGGTACGTCCCGGGGGCATCCGTGGTGATGACGATGCGCTTGACGCCCTCGGCCTCGAGCTTGCGCGTGAGCGCCGGGATCGCCAGGGCCCCGGCGGCGGCCTGGCCGCCGGTCATGGCCACCGCCCCGTTGTAGAGGATCTTGTAGGTGATGTTGGCCGCGGAGGCGATGGCGTAGCTGATCGCCAGCGTGCCCGAGTGGAAGAGCGTGCCGTCGCCCAGGTTCTGGAAGAGATGCGGCGTCTCGGTGAAGGGGGCGATGCCCACCCACTGCGCCCCCTCGCCCCCCATGTGGGTGATGCCGATGAGGCCGCGGCCCATGCCGAGCGCCATGCCGTGGCAGCCGATGCCGGCCGCCGCCACGCTGCCCTCGGGGATGACCGTCGAGCGATTGTGCGGGCAGCCGGAGCAGAAGTAGGCCGACCGCGCCAGCGCCAGCGTCCGCGGCCGCCCCTTGACCTCGTCCAGGTGCCGGATCCGCGCCTCGGCCGACTCGACGCGCACCTTCCGCGCCAGCCGCCGGGCGACGGCGCGAGCGATCAGGTCGGAGTCCAGCTCGCCGGTGACGGGCAAGAGCGGCCGCTCCTCCTCGTCCTGCTTGCCGACGATCCGGGGCCGCTCGGGCGCGCCGTAGAGGAGCTCCTTGGCGAACATCTCGAGGAAGGAACGCTTCTCCTCGACCACGAGGATCTCCTCGAGCCCTCGCGCGAACTCGCGGAGGATGCGCGGTTCCATGGGGAAGAGCATCCCCATCTGCAGGAGACGGATCCCGTGGCGCCGCAGGCCGGCGTCGTCGAGCCCCAGCTCCGAGAGCGCCTGCCGCACGTCGTAGTAGGTCTTGCCCGCCGCGAGGATCCCGAGCCATGCCCCCGGCGTGGGCACCGTGATGCGGTTGAGGTGATTCGCCCACGCGTAGCGGCGCGCCAGCTCGAGCCGCGCGTCATGGATGGTGCGCTCCATGTCGAGCCCGAAGGGCGGGATGAGCATCACGTTGATCTGGTGCCGGAAGGGGCGGCCGTCCAGCTCCACCGTGGGGATGACGGGGGCGATGCGCTCGGCGGCCACCTCGGCGGTGCCCGTCTCGTCGGCCACGTTCGTGACGATCTTGAACCCGACCCAGAGCCCCGAGGTGCGCGACAGCATGAAGCCGTGCTGCCCGAGGTCCAGGACCTCCTGGACATTGCCGGGGAAGAGCGTCGGCATGAAGGCGTCGTAGAAGGCCACCTCGGAGTGGCTCGGCAGCGTCGAGGACTTGGAGATGGGATCGTCGCCGGCCAGCGCCAGCACGCCGCCGTTGTCCCCGACGCCGGCGTAGTTCGCGTGCTTGAAGACGTCTCCCGTGCGGTCCACGCCGGGCGCCTTGCCATACCACATGCCGAGGACGCCGTCGTACTTCGGCTTCGGGAAGAGGCCGGCCATCTGGCTGCCGAACACGGCCGTCGCGCCGAGGTCCTCGTTGAGGCCGGAGGAGAACACCACCTCGTGCCGGGCCAGGAGCGGCCTGAGCCGCTCCAGCGTGAGGTCGAGCCCGCCCAGCGGAGAGCCCCGGTAGCCCGAGATGAAGGTGGCCGTCCTGAGCCCCCGGCGGCGGTCGGCACGGTGCTGGTCGAGCGGGACCCGGACCAGCGCCTGGATGCCGCTCAGGTAGATGCGCCCCTGCTCCTGGGTGTACTTGCTCTCCAGCGAGAACTCCGCCGCCGTGCTCGTCATGTGCCCTCGCGTCTCATCGCTGTCTCGGGGGATTGGGGACATCGCCGGCCTCGCGCACCCATGGTAGGCCCGAACGGCGCATGAAGCAACTGACCCAGGGCAATTTACTCAGGGGCTGAGCAGCGGGAGGAGGTGGGGCCAGAGGCGCTCGGCGATCAGGCGATGGCCCTCGGCGGTGGGGTGGATGCCGTCGGGCTGGTTGAGGCGTGGGTTGCCGCCCACTCCGTCGAGGAGGAAGGGCATGAGGGGCACCCGGTGCTGGCGCGCGACGGCCTCGTACATCCGCCGGAACTCCTCGGCGTAGGGCCGGCCGTAGTTCGGGGGCAGCCGCATGCCCGCCAGCAGCACGCGGGCGCCGGCCCGCTGGAAGCGCCCGACCAGGGCATCGAGGTTCTCCCTCGCCCCGCGCAGGTCCTGGCCCCGGAGCCCGTCGTTGGCACCGAGCGCCAGGATCACGATGGCGGGCTCGAGCCTGAGCGCCCAGTCCAGGCGGCGGAGCCCGCCCGCCGTCGTGTCGCCCGAGACGCCGGCATTGACGACGCGGTAGCGGTACCCTTCGGCCAGCAGCCGCGCGGCGAGCCGGGCCGGGTACGCCTCCGCGGGCGTCACGCCGAGCCCGGCCGTGAGGCTGTCGCCGAAGCAGAGGATGACGCGCTCGCCGGCGGCGGGCGCGGCGGTGCGGGCCAGCGCCATGCAGAGTGTCAGGGCGACGACGCCCGAGAGCGGAGCCAGGCGGCGGAAGGGGCTCATGACCGTAGTGTAGTATGGGCGCATCATGATCGAGATCGCGGGCCTCTTCATGCGGCTGTCGAGCGGCGGCAGGCCGCTGGAGGTGCTGAGCGATATCTCTCTCGAGGTGCCGGCCCGCCAGTTCGTGGCCATCGCGGGGCCTTCGGGCAGCGGGAAGTCCACCCTCCTCGGCCTCATCGCCGGGCTCGACCGGCCGAGCGCCGGCCGCATCACGGTCGGCGGTGTGGAGGTCACGCGGCTCGACCAGGACGCGCTGGCCCGCTTCAGGCGCGACACCATCGGTTACATCTTCCAGTCCTTCCATCTGATCCCGACACTCACGGCGCTGGAGAACGTGGCGGTGCCGCTCGAGCTGGGCGGCGACCGCGACGCGCTCGACCGGGCGCGCGCCCTCCTCGCCGAGGTGGGGCTCGCGGAGCGCGCCCACCATTACCCCGTGCAGCTCTCCGGCGGCGAGCAGCAACGCGTGGCCGTGGCGCGCGCCATCGCACGCCGGCCGCCGTTGCTCCTGGCCGACGAGCCCACGGGCAACCTCGACTCCGCCACGGGCAAGCAGATCATCGACCTCCTGCTGGCGCTGAACCGGACCCTGGGGAGCACGCTGGTGCTGGTGACCCACGACTCGGCGCTGGCCGCGCATGCCGACAGGCTGGTGCTGCTCCGCGACGGACGCATCGTGGGCGACGAGCCGATGAACGGGGCCATCGCGTGATCGGGATGGCCGCGCGCGAGCTGCGCGGAGCCTGGCGGCACTGGGGCTATGCGCTGGCCTGTGTCACGCTGGGAGTGGGCGCGGTGGTCGCCGTGGGGAGCTTCGCCGATGCGCTGGAGCGGACGGTCGGCCGCTCGGCCCGGGCGCTCATGGGCGCCGATGTGGAGATCCGCTCGACGCGGCCCCTGTCCGGCGAGGCGGACCGCGCGCTCGACGCCCTGGCGCCCGAGGGGATCGAGCGCCTGCACGTGGCGGAGCTGGCGGCCATGGCGCGCGCCGGAGACGCGAGCGCGCTCGTCGAGCTCAAGGCAGTCCCGGCGGGCTACCCGTTCTATGGCCGGCTCACGACGGACCCGGACCGCCCGCTCCCGGCGCTGATCGGCGGCAGGCGTGCCCTCGTCCAGGACGCGTTGCTGGCGCGGCTGGGCCTTGCTCCGGGCGATCGCGTGTGGATCGGCGAGGCGGAGTTCACCATCGCCGGACGCATCACCGGAGAGCCTGACCGCTCGGCAGGCGTCTTCTCGCTCGGGCCGCGCGTCCTCATCGCCGACGGCGATCTCCCCGCCACCGGCCTCATCCAGCCGGGCAGCCGCGTCCGCCACCGCACCCTGCTGCGCCTTCCGGCGGGCGAGGAGGCGGACGGGCTCCGCGAGCGCGTGGCACAGCTCCTGCCCGACCCCGGGCTCCGCATCACGACCTTCAGGCAGGCACAACCCGGGCTGCGTCGCTTCTGGGATCAGCTCACGCTCTATCTGGGGCTCACGGGACTCGTGGCACTCCTGGTGGGCGGCATCGGCGTGGGATCGAGCGTCAGCGCCTTCATCCGCGAGCGGCTCCGGACCATCGCCATTCTCAAGTGTCTGGGCGCCGGCTGGCGTCAGGTGCTCGCGATCTACCTCGCGCAGACGGTGACGCTGGGGCTGGCCGGCGGCATGCTCGGGGCGGCCATGGGCACAGCGCTCCAGCCGCTGCTGATCCCGTTCCTCTCGACCCTCCTGCCCTTCGAGGTGGAGCCGGTGTTCTCCCCGGGGGCGATCCTCCGCGGGATCGCGCTCGGGCTGGGCGTCACGCTCCTCTGCTCGCTCTGGCCGCTGCTCGAGATCCGGCGCGTGCCCCCGGCGCTGATCCTGAGGCGCGAGATCGAAGGCGCCCTGCCCGGCCGGCGTCCCTGGGGCGCCGCGCTCCCCATCGCGGCGGGGCTGGCGGCGCTGGCGCTCTGGCAGGCGGGGTCCTGGAAGGTCGGCGGTCTCTTCGTCGGCGGGGTTGCCGCGGGGCTCGGCCTCCTCCTCCTGGCCGGGCGGGTCGCCATCGTGGTGTCCCGGCGGCTGCCGCGCCGCGGACCGCTGGTCTGGCGCCAGGGTGTGGCGGCGCTCCATCGCCCGGGCGGCCACACGCCAGCCGTCCTCGTCACGCTGGGGCTGGCCGTGATGCTCATCGTCTCGGTGGTGCTCCTCGAGCGGAGCCTTCGCAGCGAGATCGCGGGGCGCAGCCCCGAGCGAGCGCCGGCCTTCTTCTTCGTGGACGTGCAGCCCGATCAGGCTGAGCGCTTCGCGCGCCTCGTCGCCGAGACCAGTGGCGAGGCGCCTCCCGAGCTGATCCCGGTGGTGCGCTCGCGACTGGCGGCGATCAAGGGAGTGCCCGTGGCGCCCGAGGCGGGGCGGCGAGAGGAACAGTGGTACCTCACCCGCGAGTACGTGCTGACCTGGGCGGCGGCGGCGCCGGGGCGCGACACCGTCGTGACCGGGCGCTGGTGGACGCCCGAGGAGGCGGCCCGCGAGCCGCTCTGCTCGGTCGAGGAGGAGATCGCGCGCACGCTGGGCGTCGCCCTCGGCGACACGCTGGCCTTCGACATCCAGGGCGTGACCGTGTCGGCCCGCGTCGCAAGCCTCAGGAAGGTCGACTGGCGGAGCCTCGGCGCCAACTTCTTCGTGATCTTCTCCCAGGGAGCGCTCGACGGCGCGCCCAGCATCTACCTCGCCACGGCGCGTGTGCGCCCCGAGCGGGAGGCGGCCGTGCAGTCAGCCGTGGTCACCGCCTTCCCCAACGTCACCGCCATCCCGGTCCGCGAGGTCCTCGAGCGCGTGGCGGCGATTCTCGAGCAGATCACGCTGGCCATCCGCCTGGTGGCGGCCTTCACCGTCGTGGCGGGGCTGGTGGTGCTGGCGGGAGCGCTGGCCATGACACGCCACCAGCGGCTCTACGAGTCGGTGATCTTCAAGGCCGTGGGCGCCACGCGAGGCCTCCTGGCCCGGGCCTTCGCCGTGGAGTACGCGCTCCTGGGCGGGGCGGCGGGGCTCGCCGGGACAGGGCTGGCCAGCGTGCTGGCGTGGGTCGTCGAGCGTTTCTTCCTCGAGGTGCCGTGGCGATGGCAGCCCGCGACGCTCCTGCTGGGAGTGGCGGGCCCCGCTGTCCTCGCCCTCGCTGTGGGCTTCCTCGCCAGCTTCCGCCTCCTCGGTCATCCGCCCCTCGGCGTCCTCCGCCAGGAGTGACGAGTGATGCCCGCCGACGGGTCCACGCTGCTGGACAGGCTCCGCGCACTCTTCCCCGAGGCCTCGACGACCAGTCTGCACCAGTGGCTCCGCGACGGGCGCGTGCGCGTCAACGGGGCCGTGAAGCGCGACGGGCGCGCGGCGGTGGGCGCTCGGGACAGGGTCGGCCTCGGCGCGACGGCCTCCCGCATGCCCTTCCCCGCCGCGCTCCGCCTCGTGCACGAGGACGCCGATCTCCTCGTGATCGACAAGCCGCCGGGCCTCCTCACGATCGCCACCGATCGGGAGCGGGAGCGCACGGCCTACCGGATGCTCTGGAGCTATCTCGGCGCCGGGCGCCCGCCGCAGCGCCCCTTCATCGTCCATCGCCTCGACCGCGAGACCTCGGGGCTCCTGGTCGTGGCCAAGACCCCGGCCGCCAAGCGCATCCTGCAGGAGCAGTTCGAGGCCCGCTCGGTGGAGCGCGTCTACGTCGCCCTCGTGGAGGGCCGGGTGCGCGAGGATCACGGGACGCTCGTCGCGCAACTTGCCCAGGACCGCGGGCTGCGCGTGCGCGCCGCCCGCGACGGCAAGGAGGCCATCACCCATTACCGCGTGCTGGAGCGGGACGCGGCCGTGACGCTGCTCGAGCTGACCCTGGGCACCGGGCGGCGGCAGCAGATCCGGGTCCAGCTCGCCGGCCTGGGCCACCCCATCGTGGGGGATGCGCGTCACGGCAGCGCGCGGAGCCCCATCGGCAGGCTCTGCCTTCACGCCACGCGGCTCGGCTTCGTCCACCCGCGGAGCGGCGCCGCCATGCGCTTCGAGAGCCCCGCGCCGGCCGCCTTCTCCCGCGTCGGCCGCGCGCTATAATCGCCGGGCGCGGGCGGGCGATAGCCCGGGTGCCCGCCAGGGGAAAACGGGACTCCCGCAGCGCGATCGAGCAGCCACACGCCGTGTTCCGGCGGGCGCGGGCGGGCGATAGCCCGGGTGCCCGCCAGGGGAAAACGGGACTCCCGCAGCGCGATCGAGCAGCCACACGCAGTGTTCCGGCGGGCGCGGGCGGGCGATAGCCCGGGTGCCCGCCAGGGGAAAACGGCAGGGGAAAACGGGACTCCCGCAGCGCGATCGAGCAGCCACACGCAGTGTTCCGGCGGGCGCGGGCGGGCGATAGCCCGGGTGCCCGCGCCTGGTGAAGGAGGCTTCCATGGCCGCATCGCCGTTCTCGCTGGAAGGCAGGATCGCCATCGTCACCGGGGGGGGCCTGGGCATCGGCCGCTCGATCTCCCTGGAGTTCGCCCGCGCCGGCGCCGACGTCGTCGTGGCGAGCCGCAAGCTCGAACACCTGGAAGCCGTGGTCGCCGAGATCAAGGCGCTGGGCCGCCGCTCCTTCGCCATGGCGGTGGACGTGCGCCAGGAGGACGGCGTGAAAGCGCTCGTGGAGCGCACGGCCCGGGAGCTCGGGCGGCTGGATGTCATGGTGAACAACGCCGGCGCCTCCTTCCGCGCCAAGCCCGAGGAGATCTCGCCCAATGGCTGGAACGCCGTGATCGGGATCAATCTCAACGGCGTCTTCTTCGGCTGCAAGTGGGCGGGGCGGCAGATGATGAGCCAGGGCCGCGGCGTCATCATCAACATCGCCTCAATCGCCGGCGTCTACGGCTCGACGATGATGCCGCATTACGGCGCCGCCAAGGCCGCCGTCATCAACTTCACCCGCAGCCTCGGCATGGCCTGGGGACGCCAGGGCATCCGCGTCAACTCCGTCGCCCCCGGCCCCGTCGAGACCGAGGGCTACCTCGACGTCCTCCACAAGACCAACCCGGACGCGAAGAGGACCTACGACGCCGTGGCCAACCGCGTGGGCATGGGCCGCTGGGGGCGCGTGGAGGAGATCGCCTACCCGTGCATCTTCCTCGCCTCCGACGCCTCCTCGTTCATGACAGGGGAGACCATCATCGTGGATGGCGGCCCGGCCCCGCACCTCGGCGAGGGGTAGAGCGCCGGCCGGGACGGCAGTCGACACGCGGCGCCCGGGGGGGGGCAGGGGGCCGGCCCCGCGGAACCGTGGCCCGTCCGGAGACGCTGCCGTGGGTGGCGACTCAGCGTGTTCCGCGGGGAGGGGCCCCTACCCCGGCCGGCGCCGGCTGCTGTCTGACAAACTCGGGGTAGATGGCCGCCAGCTGCTCGCGCACGGGGCCGCGCAGGAGCGCGAGCTGGTGCGGGGTCGGCGGCGGGGTGACCGGCGTCGGCCGCGGCGGGTGGAGCGGGAAGCCCGTGCGGGCCTCGACGTCCTCGAGCGTCGCGCCCGGGTGCACGCTCGTCAGCTCGAGCCGCTTCCGCTCCGGGTGGAAGGTCAGCACGGCGAGATCGCTCACCACCTCGCTCACCCCGCCGCGGCGATAGACACTCGGCGGCGAGGAGCCCGGCGCCGTCACGAAGTCCACCCGCGGCACGAAGACGCGGCGGCTGTGGTCGGTGCGGAAGAGGATGGTGCGGGGGATGACGAAGGGGAGCACGCCCTGGGCCCGCCCGCCGGGAAGCCGCACCGTGGGCCGGGCCGGATCGCCGATCAGGCAGAGGTTGAAGGCCCCAGTCCCGTCGATCTGGGCGCCGCTGCCGAAGAAGACGTCGATGCACCCCCGCATGGCGAAGTTGTAGAACTCCTGCATCCCGCCGTTGAACGGGAAATGCTCCGGGCTGCCGAGCAGGATGAGGCGGGCCCGCGGGGCATGGGTCGCCTTTGCGAGAAGAGAGGCGCTGGCGGGGATCGGGGACACCGAGCCCACGGCGATGGTCTCCCCGTCGCGGAGGAGGCGGGCGATGGCGGCGGCCATCAGCTCGGCCGGGGTGTAGTCGGCCACCACGGCTCAGCTCCGCGCCGCGCCGGCCGGCACGGCCGCGACGCGCTCGAGGTATTCCGCGTGGCTCCGAGTCCCGAGGACGTAGCGGGCCAGGTAGGCGCGCATCCCCTCGGCGCTTCCCGCCGCATGCAGGTACTCGGCGATATGGGCGCGGTCGTCGCCGTAATGTCCGACGCAACCGGTGGGGTGGGCGCCACGCGGGGCGTGGACCAGGGCTGTGACGTGGATGCCGGGGATCAGCACCCCCGTGTGCGGTTCCGCCGCCAGGTCCCCCTCCGACACCTCCTCCACGGTGGCGATGACGAGGCGGGCGGCCTGGGCGATCAGCTTGGCGTCCAGCCTCCCCCAGGTGATGACATTGCCTGCGCGGTCGCCGCGGAAGCCGTGGAACACGGCCACGTCCGGAGCGATGGCCGGCACCACGGCGATCTCCTCGCGGGGATCGTAGGGGTTCGCCATCGCGACGAAGTCGGGGCGGACCTTCATGTAGTCGGTCCCGAGGAGCCCCCGCACGGGGAGGAAGGGGACGTTCATCACTCCAGCCTGGAGCGCGGCGATGAGGGCAGGTCAGGTGTGCTCCCGGCACACGAGCGTGCCGGCCTCGGCGTGGCGGCGGAAATTGGTGGCGAAGCCGTACTCGAGGAAGGAGAGGCTCGAGAGCTCCACCTCGGCGAGCGCGCCTGCGCCGATCATCAGGTCGGCCACGAAGCCCGAGCTGGGCGCGAGGACCAGGCGGAGACGGCGCCGCTCCTGACGGAGGAGCTCGTGGAAGAAGGCCACGGGCTCCATCTTCATGTAGCCCACGTAGACCACCTGGTCGCCGTCACGCACCAGGCCGGCGGCCTCCCGCATGCTCATCGGGGCACTGTCCATCGCGGGCTCCCTCCTCGTGCCGGCATGGTATCACCGGAACCGGCCGCCCGGCCCCCGGCGCTATTGCCAGGCGAGGGCGGTGGCCCTGAACCGCGCCAGGTCGCCCAGGCGCCCCGCGAGGATCCCGACGACGATCTCCGCGTCCACGCGTGCATACTCGTGGACGAGGACGTTGCGGAACCCGGCCATGCGAACCATCTGCGCTGTCAGTGCGGCATCGAGCAGACCGGCCTCGCCCAGGATCTCGAAGGCTTCGGCGTAGGTGGCCGGAACGCGGAGACCGCGGTCGGCGATGATGTGACTCGCCACGTCCACGCACACCTCGATGGCCATCTGGAGGGTGCGCTCGACGATGCGCTGGATCTTCCAGTCCCGGCGGTACTCCTCGACGGTGATCCCCCGGTACTCCGAGACCTGCACCAGGTACTGATCGAGGTCGGCGAGCTTGCGGAGGATCAGATCCGGGTCAACCACGAGCGAACCGCCGCGACAGGAGCCGGTGCTCCAGGACCCTGAAGTCCATGAACTGCCGGAGTACTTGCGACTCGAAGCGGTGACGGCGGAAGGGGTCCCGATCCAGGATGACCCGACGCGTGCCGAGGATCCGCCCTGCCAGGGCCGTGGGCGCCATGTCGAGGACCACCAGGTCCACCTCGTCGGTGCCGAGGTGCCTGGTGAGCAGCTGGAGGATCTCCAGCCGGGCGTCCGCCGGATCCGCTGACTCATCGACATAGACGGCCACGTCCACGTCGCTGAGGGGGCGGAGCGTGCGTGTCGCGGCGCTCCCGAAGAGGTACGCAAAGACGACGGCCGGGCAGGCCTCCAGCGTCCGACCCAGTGTGTGGAGCCGCGACTGGATGTCCGCCGGGAGGGGCTTCGCGCGAATCATGCGGGCATTATAGCGGTGGGCGGCGAGCACTGGCTCCGGTTTCCCTGGCGCCCCTGCCGGGCCCGCTGGCGATGGGGCCGGCTAGCGGATGACGAAGCGGAGGCAGGCGTGGGCCTGGCGGAGCGCGGCCTCGGCCTCGGCCGGCGTGTCGGCGCGGGAGAAGATGAAGCCGAGATAGCGGTGCCCCTCGGGGAGCGGCACAAGCTCCTGCCCCGCATGCGCGCTGATCGTCACGTCCTCCACCAGCGGCACGGCGCGGGCGGCGTCGACCCCTTCCACAGCCTCGAGGATGCCGGCCCTCGGGATGGGAATCATCATCACCGCCGCCGCGCGGCCCTCGCGCTCGAGCGTCTCGATGGGCAGCCCCAGCGCATGCCGCAGGATGATCTCCTCGAGGCTCCACCCCGTGCCGAAGCGTAGCGTGCGCGAGCAGAGCCCGCCGATGGAGCGGGCGGCGATCTCGAGCATCCACGGCCCCTCGGTGTTCAGGCGCAGCTCGGCGTGCACGGGGCCATCCTGGAGCCCCAGCGCCGTTGCGGCGCGGGCGGCGCAGACCTGGATGGCCCGCTGCGTCGCAGCCGGGAGCCGGGAGGGTGTCACGTAGATGGTCTCCTCGAAGAACGGGCCGTCCAGCGGGTCCGGCTTGTCGAAGAGCGCCAGCGTGTTGAGCTCGCCGTGATTGAGGAGCCCCTCCAGCGCCACCTCGACGCCCGGGATGAAGCGCTCCACCAGGATGCGGTCGGCGCCCTCGCCGAGGGCCTGCACCTCCGGGTCCGCCAGGATGGCCGCGATGCGCCGGAAGGCCCGAACGAACTCCGCCTCGTCGTCGGCGCGGATCACCCCCCGGCTCGCCGACAACATGAGCGGTTTGAGCACGCAGGGGTACGGCACGCGCCGCGCGGCGGCCGCCGGGTCCTCGGTCGCCGCGAAGGCGATGTGGTCCGGTCCCGGCACCCCGGCCCGCGCCAGCATCGCGCGCATGCGGAGCTTGTTCCGCGTCGCGCTGACGGCCGCCACGGGATTCGCCGCAGGGAGACCCAGTCGCTCGGCGATGACCGCGCCTACCACCGTCGTGACGTCGTCCACGGGCACCACGGCATGAATCGGGCGCTCGCGGGCCAGCGCCTCGACCTGCCGGGCGGCGGCCTCGGGGTCGTGGAAGGGAAGCGTGAGCAGGTGGTCCGGGAACTCGCCCGACATGACGCTGGGCCGCTCCGAGGCGATGACGAGATCCACCCCGAGCTGGCTGGCCGCCGCGACGAAGTCCTCGGTGCGGTAGGTGCTGGTGGGGATCAGCAGGAGGAGGCGCTTGCGCCCGTCGCCGGGCCGTGGGCGGCGGCGGCTACGCGCGGGACGAGAGGTGCGGGCTGGCTCCGGGATCATGATGGGCAGAGTCGAACGTGTCGCTCGCAGTGAAGTGAGTTTATCATGACGCAACCGAGGCGGTCGAAACGGGGGTGACGGCGCCTGAGATCGCGCGAGGAGACCCGCCCAGCGCAACCATCCGGCGGGGGCGGGCGTGGCGACAGCCCGGGTGCCCGCCCCTGTGGGGGTGACAGCACCTGAGATCGCGCGAGGAGACCCGCCCAGCGCAACCATCCGGCGGGGGCGGGCGTGGCGACAGCCCGGGTGCCCGCCCCTGGTGAAGGAGCCATCGCATGCGCATCGGCATCATGATCGAGGGACAGGAGGGGCTCACCTGGGAGCGCTGGTTCAGGCTCGCGCAGGCCGCCGAGGATCTCGGCTACGAGTCCCTGTGCCGCTCCGACCACCTGACGGGGCTCGCCGGCCAGTCGCGGCGGCCGTCACTCGAGACGTGGACCTCGATCGCGGCGCTGGCGACCCGCACGCGGCGCATCCGCTTCGGCCCCCTCGTCTCCCCCCTCACCTTCTACCATCCGGCGCTGCTCGCCAAGATGGCGGCGTCCGTGGACGCGCTGTCGGGCGGCCGGGTCGACCTCGGCATCGGCGCCGGCTGGAACGCGTACGAGCACGCGATGTTCGGGCTGCCGTTCCCCCCTCTCAAGGAGCGCCTCGATCGCCTCGAGTGCGGCGCCCGGCTCATCCGGGCTCTCGGCGTGGGCCAGCCCGTCACGCTCGAGCAGCCCTATTTCCCGCTCCTCAGGGCCGAGAGCCACCCCCTGCCGCGCCACGGTCGGCTACGGCTGGTGATCGGCGGGCGGGGCGAGCGCCGAACCCTGCGGATCGTGGCGGAGTTCGCCGACGAGTGGAATGTGACGCGCGTGGACGTGGGGGGCTTCCGCCAGAAGCGCCAGGTGCTGGCCGAGCACTGCCGGGCCGTCGGCCGCGATCCCGAGACCATCACTCGCTCGCTGATGGTCCCCCTGGCCCTCGGCGCCGACCCGGCCGACGTGGCGCAGCGGATCGGCGCCGCCCGGGCCATCTTCCCCGTCCTGCCCGAGGACGAGGAGGGCTGGCGCGCGGCGGGCTTCCTGGCCGGCTCCCCGGAGGCCGTCGCGCAGGATCTCCGGTGGTGGGCCGAGGCCGGAATGGAGCGGGTCCTCCTCCAGCTCCTGGATCAGGAGGACATCGCGGCGCTGGAGCTCTTCGCGCGGGCCGTGATGCCCGCCCTCGCCTGAGCCGCGGAACCCGGGGAGGATGGCTGCCATGCCTGCAGGGGATGCGATCGTCGCGCTGGTCACCCTCACCGCCATGGAGATCGTGCTCGGCATCGACAACGTCGTCTTCATCGCCATCCTGACGGGACGGCTGCCGACGGGCCAGCAGGCCCTGGCCCGTCGGCTCGGCCTCGCGCTGGCGCTGGTGATCCGGATCGGTCTCCTCTTCGCCATCTCGTGGATGATGGGCCTGACGGCCCCCTTCGTCTCCGTCCTCGGCCATCCCGTATCGGGGCGCGACCTGATCCTCCTGGGGGGCGGCCTCTTCCTGATCGGGAAGGCCACCTGGGAGGTCTACGACAAGCTGGAGGCCGAGCACGTCGAGACCGCGTCGGCCGGGCAGCGGACAGCCTTGCTGTGGGTCCTCGCGCAGATCCTCCTCCTCGACATCGTCTTCTCGCTCGATTCGGTGATCACGGCGGTGGGCATGGCCAGCCAGGTCTCCATCATGGTGGTCGCCATGGTCCTCGCCATGCTGGTGATGCTCGTCTCCGCCGGCCCCATCGGCGGCTTCGTCGAGCGCCACCCGAGCGTGAAGATCCTGGCGCTGGCCTTCCTCCTGCTCATCGGCGTGATGCTGGTGGCCGAGGGGATGGGTACCCACGTGGAGAAGGGCTACCTCTACTTCGCCATGGCCTTCTCGCTCTTCGTGGAGCTGCTGAACCTGCGCTACCGCGCCAAGCGCCGGCCGCTGCCCCTCCACCACCGCTTCGAGTAGGGGGTCAGGTCTTGCAAACCGACACGTCACCCTGACCGATGTCGTAATGCAAGACCTGACCCCTACGAGAGGAGGCGGCGGAGCTGGGCCATGGACTTCACGACGAAGTGCGCGACGCCGTCGAGACCGCCGTCGGGGGCGAAGAGGATGGCCGTCATCCCCACGCGGCGGGCGCCGCGGATGTCGGAGTCCACGCTGTCCCCCACCATGGCGGCCTCCTCGGCGCGCACCCTCATACGCTGAAGCGCCAGCTCGAAGAGCGGCGGCTCGGGCTTGCCGATCACGACGGGGCGGGCGCCCGCCGCCGCCGCCACCGATTCCGCCACCGCCCCGCAGCCGGGGAGGAAGTCGCCGCCCTCGAGCGGCAGCCGCGGGTCGAGGTTCGCCGTGACGAAGGCCGCGCCGCCCGCGATCGCGCGAGCGGCGGCCGTCAGCCGCTCGAAGCTGAACGCGAAGTCGTTGCCCACCACGACCACCGTGGCCTCGCCGTAGCGGTCCATGGGCACCAGCGTGTGGCCGCCGTCCCGCACCGCCGCCTCGAGCTCGGGGCCCCCGATGGCGAGCACCCGCGACGCCCCCCAGCGCGCGGCGATCACCTGGCCGAGGATCTCGAGCGGCGTGAGGACGTCTTCCACCGCGGCCTCGACGCCCAGGCGCGCGAGCTTGGCGTGCATGGTGGCTGACCGCGCCCGCGAGTTGTTGGTGAGGAAGGACACCGCCCGCCCCTGCGCTCTCAGGAGGGCCAGCACCTCGGCCGCTCCCGGCACGAGGATGTCGCCCGTCCACACACAGCCGTCCAGATCGAAGACGAAGCCGCGCAGCGCGCGCAGCTCCCGGCGCGACATGGTCACGTCAGCCGCCTCCGGACGGCGGCGGAGCCCACCTCCGACAGCGCCACCACGCCGAGGATCACGAGCAGGATGAGCCCCACGCGCGCCCACTCGAGCCCGAGGATCGCGGTGTTCAGCACGAAGCCGATGCCGCCCGCGCCCACGATGCCGAGCACCGTGGACTCCCTGATGTTGATGTCCCAGCGGAAGACGCAGACCCCGGCGAACACGGGGCGGATCTGCGGCACGATCCCGAAGAAGAGCACGTGCAGGCGGCCCGCGCCGGTGGCGGTCACCGCCTCCACCTGCCCGCGGTCGATCTCCTCGATCCCCTCGGCGAAGAGCTTGGAGACGAAGCCGAGGGATCGGACCGCCACCGCCAGCGCTCCCGCCAGCGAGCCGGGCCCGACGATGATGATGAAGATGAGGGCCCAGACCAGCGAGTCCACGGAGCGGCTCACCACGATCAGCAGCCGGGCGGCGAGATAGACGGGACGGTTGAGCGTGGTGTTGCGCGCCGCCAGGAAGGCGACGGGGCAGGCCAGGAGCACCGCCAGCGCCGTGCCCAGGGTGGCGATGTTCACGGTCTGCAACAACGGCTCCAGGAGCGCCCCCGCGAAGGCCCAGTCGGGCGGCAGCATGCGCCCGAAGAGGTCGGCCAGCTGGGTGGGTGAGTCCGCCACCCACTCCCAGCGGACGCCCATGCCCCGCGCCGCCCACACGATGGCCGCCACGATGGACACCCGCAGCAGGAGCCGGCCGGCCGCCTGGGCGGGCGTGTACCGCACCCAGACCTGCGGTCCCGCCTCCGGCCCGGCGATCACTGGATGCGCCGGCGCGCCCACGCGCTCAGCCACTCGCCGAGGCTCACGATGGCCACGATGACGAGCAGGATGGCCAGCGTGAAGTCGTAGTCGTAGCGGGAGAAGGAGTTGTACAGCGTGGTCCCGATGCCACCCGCCCCCACGATGCCGATGATGGTCGACTGGCGCAGGTGGATGTCCCACTGGTACACCGTGAGCCCCACGATGCGCGGCAGCACCTGGGGGAGCACCCCGTAGAGGAGCACCGCGCCGCGCCCGGCCCCGGTGGCGCGCACCGCCTCCACCTGGCCGCGGTCGATCTGCTCGATCTGCTCCGCCAGCAGCTTGCTGAAGAACCCCAGCGAGTTCACCGTCAGCGTGAGCATCCCCGCCAGTGGGCCGAAGCCCACCGCCTTGACCAGGATGATGGCGACGATGATCTCGTGGAAGGTTCGCCCCACCGTGACGATGCCGCGCCCCGCGGCGTACACGGGCAGCGGCCCCACGTTGCGGGCGGCCATCACGGCCACGGGGATGCCGAGCACAGTGCCGAGGGCGGTGGAGAGCGTGGCCATCTGCAGGCTCTCCACGATCCCCTCCCGCAGGAGCTCCCACCGCTGGAAGTCCGGCGGGAAGGCCCGGCCGAAGACGGTGCCGGCCCGCGCGAGGCCGCGCGCGAGACGGGCCGCGTCCACCTCGAGGTTCCACACGTTCCAGGCGAGGAAGGCTGCCAGGCCGAGCCAGGCGGCCGGGCCCATCCAGCGCGCGGGCCATGCGGAGGGCGGGCGCCAGACGGCGGCGTGGCTCATGCCAGGGCCGCCTCCAGCTCCTCGCCGGCGCCGCCGTAGATCAGGCCGAGGGCGGCGCGGTCCAGGGCCGCGGGGGGGCCCTCGAAGACCACGCGGCCCGCGCTGAGCCCGATGATCCGCTGGGCGAAGCGGCGGGCCAGGCGCACGTCGTGGATGTTGATCAGGGCCGGGATGCGCTCCTCGACGGCGAGCTCGGTGATGAGCGCCATCACCGCCTCGGAGGTCTTCGGATCGAGGCTCGAGGTGGGTTCGTCCACGAGGAGGATCTTCGGGCGCTGCACCAGGGCGCGCGCGATGCCCACCCGCTGGCGCTGCCCCCCGGAGAGCGCATCCGCCCGCTTGTTCTCCATCCCCTCGAGCCCCACGCGCCGGAGCGTGGCAAAGGCCATCGCCACGTCCGCGGGCGGGAAGCGACGGCGCCACGCCTTCCAGAGCCCCACGTAGCCCAGCCGGCCCGACAGCACGTTCTCCATCACGGTGAGGCGCTCCACGAGATTGAACTCCTGGAAGATCATCCCCATCTGGCGGCGGGCGCGGCGCAGCTCGGCAGGGGGGAGCGTCCTCAGCTCGAGCCCGTCCAGCCGGACGGAGCCCGCGTCGGGCTCGACGAGCCGATTGATGCAGCGGATCACCTCGTCGTCGGCCACGGTGAGGGAGACCCCCCGCAGGGCGAGGTCACCCGTGGGGTAGCGCTTCGCGAGCGCCGAGACCTCGAGCACCGCCGGGCTTTCGCGCCTACTCGCCGCCCTTGCGGGCCGGCCTGGAGAACTTCTGGTACTCGGGGGAGTCGCGGGTGAACCGGGCGCCGTTGGCCTCGAGGATGCCCACGACGGCCCCCCAGTCCTTCCGGTAGTCGATGGGCACGAAGCCCACCGAGTCCCTGAACTCCTTGCCCAGGCTCGACCCCTGGATCTTGAAGGTGTAGAAGGCCTCCTTGATCTTCTCCGCGAGCCGGGGCTCGAGCGCGTGGTAGTAGGCGAAACCCGCCGTGGGGAACACGGGCGAGGTGTAGACGACCTTGTAGTCGGTGGCCTTGACCACACCGCGGTTGACCATGCGCTCGAGCACGGAGTCGGCCACCGCCGCGGCGTCGTAGTCGCCATTGACCACGCCGAGCACGGAGTTGTCGTGCTTGCCCGAGAACGCGATCTGGTAGTCCTTGCCCGGCACCACGCCGAGCTTCGAGAAGAAATACACCGGCGCCTGATGCCCCGAGTTGGAGGTCTGCGAGACGTGGGCCACGCGCTTCCCCTTGAGGTCGGCCACCGAGTTGATCCGGGCGTTCGCGGCCTGGACGATGACGATCAGGTGATAGCCGCGCGCCCCCTTCGGCGTGGCCATCTGGGCGAAGGGCACGGCCCCCGAGAGGTTCACGCCGTAGGGCAGGCTCCCCGTGGAGTACCCGGTGATGTGCAGCCGCCCCGAGCGCATGGCCTCCAGCTGGGCAGCGTAGTTCTGCGGTCCGAAGAACTGCGTCTTCTTCCCCGTCACCTTCTCGACGTGGCGGAGCAGGTCGGCGAACACCGAGCCGTACACGGCCGGGTCCTCCACCGGCACGTAGGCGAAGACCAGCGTGTCGGGGTTGAGGATCCTGGCGGGGTCCTTCGGGACATCGGGGATGCCGTCACCGTTCTCGTCGCAGTAGAGGACGTCGAGCGTGCCGCGCGCCTTGCAGGCCTCGGCGGCCCCGGCCGTCCCCGCGAGCACGAGGCCGGCGGCCACGAGGATGAGCAGCGGGGTCAGGACCCTGGGCGTTCGCATGGTCTCCTCCCGGCCCGCTCAGTCCGCGAGCCGCTGACGGATACTAACACGGGGCGCGCGGGGCCGAGGCGGCGGGGGAAAAGCCTGCCGGGGGCGGGCCATTCGCGCTAGAGTCCTCGTATGGACCCGGCCCAGCCCAAGCCGCGGACCTACACTCTCCAGCGGGCCGGAGCGATCGTCTTCGCGCTCGCCGCCATCCTCCCGCTGCTCCTCCTCTCCTACACGCTCTACGACCTGGGCGTCCTCGGCAAGCCCCGGGCGCAGGTGGGCCTCGCTCTGGCGCTGGGTGGCGTGCTCATCGGCGCCTACATCTTCTGGGGCATGATGGCCCGCCTGGCGGAGGTTCTCCGCGCCTCGGTCAAGCTCCCGGAGGCCTCCCCGGGCCCGGAAGCTCCCGCAGCGCCGCCGGCCGAGTTCGACCTGCCCGGACTGGGGACGATCCGGGAGGCCGAGCCCATCCGCGAGAGCGACATGCTTCCGGGCACCATCGACGAGCTCCGCGCCATGTGGCAGGCCGAGGCCGAGCCGCTGGTCGGCCGGCGGGTCTCCGTCTCCGTGCGCAATGCGCCCGAGCCCCTCATGGGCGCGCTCAGCCAGATCACCGGCGACGGCCTGCTCCTGCTGGACGACGACGGCAAGAAGCTGGGGGTCAGCTACCGCCGCATCTCGGCCATCGAGGCCCAGCGCGCCTCCTCCCCCCGCGCCGCCCCGCACTGACGCCGGCTACTTGCCGAGCCGGCGGCGCAGTCCCTCGCAGGGATCCGGCCGCACGGCCGGAGGCGTGAGCCAGACGATGTCGCCCGTTGCCTCCCGCACCACCTCGCCCGGATCGTCCCCCGGACGCGCCTCGAGCAGCTCGACCACGAGCTGACGCGTCCCGGGCCGCAGCGCCTCGAGCTGGGCAGGCAGGCCGCCGGGCGCCTGATGGCCGCGCCCGGCGATCACCACCACCTGCGGCGCCTGCCCGAGCGCCTCGGCGAGCCGCCGGGCCCCTCGGCGAGCCGCCGGGCCATGGCCACGTTGCGCGCATGCCAGCTCTCCACCATGGTGGGGATCGCCCGCTCGGGCAGCAGATCGCAGTGCCCCTCCTGGATGCTCCGGGCGATGGCCGCCTCCCGCCTGGGATCGGGAGGGAGCAGGGAGGCGAGACGCGCCCCGTCCGCCGACACCGCCAGCCCCTCCCGCGCGATCCGCCGCACGAGGGCGGGCTCCAGATCCGTCGCGAGGACGCGCAGCCTGTGCTGCCGCGCCACCTCGAAGAGCGGCCAGTACATGGCGAAGTCCGGCCAGCCCGCCCGGCTCCAGCCGAGCGCGGCATCGAGCTCGGCCGGCCCGCCGGAGGCGCCGAGCGCCTGATCCACGGTGCTCTGCCGCTCCGCGGGCAGCATCTCGAAGGCCACGACCGGGCGGGCGCCCTCTGCCAGCAGGGCCTCGAGCACCCGGCGCTGCTGGGCGTGATGGTGGGGGTTGTCGTGCACCTCGCCGAGGTAGAGCACCTCGACGCCGCGGGCGCTCTGCGCGACCAGGCCCGCCTGGCGCCCGGAGTCGCCAGACAGGGCGAGCACGAGGGAGGCCGGGCCGATGCCGGCGGGGGCGGCGCAGGCGGAGAGCAACAGGGCCGTCGCGGCCAGGAGTCGTATTTCGATTATCATGGCCCCATTATGAGCCTTCCCGGGTGGTGGCGGGAACGCCGGGCGCGTGTCCTGCAGCTCTGGGGGGTGGGCATGGCCGCCAGCTTGCTCGTCACCGCGGCCTCCTCCCTGGGCTATCTCGAAGCCCTCCAGGCCCGGAGCGCCGACATCCTGATACACCTCCAGGGGCAGCGATTCGCCCCCGAGGTGGTGGTGGTCGCCATCGACGAGGAGGCCTTCGAGTCGCTCGGCCGACGCCAGCCCCTGCCCCGTGACTACCTCGCCAGGCTGCTGCGCGGGCTCCAGCGCGCCGGCGCCGCGGTGGTGGGAGTCGATATGGCGTTCAGCACCCCCACCACCGAGGCCGACGACGGGGCGCTGGCCCGGGCGATCACGGACTTCTCCGATGGGGGCGTGAGCCGCGTGGTCCTGGTGGAGGCGCCGCCTCCCAGGACCGGGCCCCTGGCCGACCCCGCCTTTCTGGGCTCGGTGCTCCGCGGAGCGGCCGACGTCCCCCTGGACCGGGACGGGGTGATCCGTCGCGTCGCTCTCCTCTTGCCGCGGGGCTCGGAGCCGCCGCTGCCCGCCCTCTCGCTGGCCGTCGTGGCGCGCCTGGCGGGGCTGACCCGGGGCATGCTCGAGATCTCCCTCCGGGAGCGCGGCGGCATCTCGCCGCCCGCCTGGCGCGTCGGCGGAGGCTGGAGCCTCGTCGGGACGCCAGCGCTGGCGCTCCGGTCCAACGAGCTGTGGCGCATCAATTACGTGGGGCCCGCGGGCTCCTTCCTCGCGATCCCGAGCGGCGCCGTGGTGGCGCTGGCGGAGGACACGGCCGAGCTGGCCGCCGACAACCCGCTGCGCGGGCGGATCGTGCTGGTCGGGGGCACCTACGGCGAGAGCCGGGACTTCTACCCGACGCCCCACGGCAGCATCGCCGGCGTCGAGGTGCACGCCAACGTGATCCACATGCTCGTGACCGGCTCCCACATCCGGCCCTCCGGCTGGGTCAGGAGCCTCGCCTTCCAGATCGCCATCGTCATGCTGGCCGGCGTCGTGATGGCCATCCTCCGTCCGCTGGCTGGCACCCTCGTCTGCCTCACGGCGGCCGTGCTGCTGGGGGTGCCCGCCTCGTACCTCGCCTTCCAGCGCAGCGGCTACTGGGTGGACTTCCTCCTGCCCGTCATCGTCACCTCGCTCCTCGGCCTCGTGGCGGAGGGGTTGGCCCGCCGGCGCTTCCGCGACTCCTTCGGTCGCTACGTGAGCCGGGAGATCGCCGCACAGGTGCTGGCCGAGGCCCCGAGCCTCCGCGGCGAGCGCCGCGCGGTTTCCATCCTCTTCTCCGACCTGCGCGGCTTCACCACGCTGTCCGAGACCATGCCCGCCGAGCAGGTGGCCGCGCGCCTCACCGAGTACTTCGAGGCGATGACCGCCGCGATCTTCGCCCACCGCGGCATGATCAACGACTTCGTGGGCGACGGGATCGTCGCCATCTTCGGGGCGCCGCTGGCAGACGCCGAGCACGCCTGGCACGCCGTGCTGAGCGCGGAGGCCATGCAGCGGGCACTGGACGGGCTCAACCGGCGCTGGAGCGCCGCGGGGCTCCCGACGCTCCGCATGGGCATCGGCGTCCACACCGGGCAGGTCTTCGTCGGCAACGTCGGGGGCGCCGCGCGGGTCAAGTACACGGTGGTCGGCGATCCCGTGAACCTGGCCTCCCGCGTGGAGGGCTTGAACAAGGAGCTCGGAACGACGATCCTGATCACCGAGGAGACGCGAGCGCTGGCCGGGGAGCGGGTGGAGGCCAAGGACCGGGGCCTCATGGCCGTCAAGGGCCGGAGCCAGCCGGTGCATGTCCACGAGCTGTTGGCGGTGCATGCCGAGCGCTGCCCGCCGCCGGGGGGAGGCGCGACATGAGGATGCGACTCGGGCACCCGACAACACTGGCGATCGGGCTCCTGGTCGGCCTGTCCGTACCCGCCGCCGTCCGGGCGGCGGAGCCCGTGGCGGTCCTCACCGAGATCCGGCCGGGCCAGGGCGAGGTGCGGGTCAAGCTCGCCGGAGAGGCGCAGTGGAAGGCTCCCCAACCGCTCCTCTCGCTCCGCCCGGGAGATCAGGTCCGCGCATCGGCCGACGCCCGCGCGGTCCTCGTGTTCACAGGAGGCCGCGCACCCGAGTCGGTGACCGCCGCCAACTCGCCGTTCGCCGTGGCCGCTCCCAGCGGAGCGGCGGGCGGCCAGCGGGTCCAGGCCCTCGTCGACAGCGTCACCCAGTTCCTGGTGGGCAAGCAGGACAAGCCGGCCTACGTCTCCCTCTACGTCCCGCTCTCGACCCGCAGCGTGCGGCTGCCCCCGCCGACCCTCCTCGCCCCACGAGAGACGCGACTGCTGTTCGGCCCCGTCACCTTCGAGTGGTCCGGCTCGGACCGCCTCCGCTACATGATCCGCCTCTTCGGGCCCGACGGGCTCGTGTGGGAGGAAGGGGGCCTGGTGCGCCAGCCCGTCCTGTACCCGGCCACAGCCCCCGCGCTGCGCCCCGGCCTGCGCTACGCCTGGGAGCTACACACGGAGCGCCAGCCCGTCCAGCGCGCCGAGTTCGAGATCCTCCCGCCGGCCGACGCCCGGCGCGTCCAGCAGGCGCTCGCGCTCCTCGTGCCGTCGGCCCTGCCGGGCCAGTCGGGCTCGACCCTCGCGCTCCTCCGCGCGGGCTTCCTCTCCCAGGAAGGACTCTACCAGGAGGCCCGCAAGGAGCTGCTCGCCGCCATCGCAGCGGACGCCACGGAGCCCTCACTGCATCAGCTGCTCGGCCACGTCTACGATCGGATGGGGATGAAGGATCTCGCCACCGATGCCTTCGACGAGGCGCGTTTCCTCGCGACGCCACGGCCCTGACGGCCGCGCGATCCGGGCAGCCGGTGTCAGCCGGGGCCCCTGCCCCCCCCGGATACCGGGAGGACCAGCGAGATCCGGTTGCGCTCGCCGTCGCGGACATAGCACAGCTCGCTCGCCAGGCTCTGGACGAGCCGCAGGCCGAGCCCGCCGACCGGCCGCTCCTCCGCCCCGCCCACCGGCTCCGCCGGACATGCCGCCGTGCGGGGGTCGTGGGGCGGGGCCGTGTCCTCGTAGGTGAGCGCGATCCGCCCCGGGGTGATCGCGAACCCGAGACGCACCGGCGCCTCGCTGTCCCCCCCATGGCCATGCGTCACCGTGTTGGCGAAGAGCTCCTCCACCAGCAGGGTGAGCCGGAGGGTGTCCTCGCGGCCGAGACCGGCGGCGCCGCAGATCTCGGCGACGAAGGCGACGGCCGCGGGCAGGGCATCCATGCGGGCGGGGAAGATTCCGGCCTGGTCGGGAGAGGTCGTCACAGGGTTGCTCGCCGGCTTATTATAGAGGCTGCATCCGGTCGCACCGAGGAAAGGAGTGCCCCATGACGCGCTGGCCGATCCCCTTCGCGCTGCTCCTCCTCCTGGCCGCCACGCCCGCGCGGGCCGCCGACGTCGGACAGATCAAGGTCTCGCAGGGCGCCGTCCTCATCGAGCGGGCGGGCCAGAGACTGCCGGCCCCGGTCGGCGCGGGGGTCCAGGAGTCCGACGTGGTCGTGACGGGCGCCGACGGCTCCGTCGGCATCACCTTCGCGGACGCGAGCCTCCTCTCGGCCGGGCCCCACAGCGTGCTGGCCATCCAGCGCTTCGCCTTCGACCCCACCACGCACGACGGCGTGTTCGAGACACGCCTCCAGAAGGGAACGCTGGCTGCCGTGTCCGGCAAGATCGCGAAACGATCTCCGGACGCGATGCGGGTCAGGACCCCCGCCGCCCTGCTGGGCGTGCGCGGCACCGAGCTCGTCGTCCGCGTCACCGAGACCGCGCAGTGAGTGTGCCGGCGCCGCGGTGAGGCGCAAAGCGGGCGAGACGGCTCTCGGCCTGCTCGTCCTCTCCTTCGCCCTCTGGGCCGGCTGCGCCCGGGCCACCCGCGACGACCTCTACGTCCTGCTCCCCTCGCAGGACGGAACGCACGCGGCCGTGGCGGTGACCCATGGCGCCCAGCAGCAGGTGCTCGAGCAGCCGTTTGACGCCGCGCGGATCCGGGTCGAGGGCCAGCTCGAGAAGGGGCGCGCCACGGAGCAGGAGATCCGCGAGGTCTTCGGAGCCGCCCTCGCCGCCCAGCCCGCCCGCCCGGTCTCGTTCACGCTCTACTTCCTCCACGGCAAGGACGACCTCACGCCCGAATCCGAGCAGGTGGTCGGCCAGATCTTCTCCGAGATCGCCCGCCGGCCATCGCCGGAGGTGGTGGTGATCGGCCACGCCGACGCGGTGGGAAGCCACGAGTACAATGACAGGCTCTCGCTCCAGCGTGCCGGGCGGATGCGCGACGATCTGGTGAAGTGGGGCATCCCGGTCGAGCGCATCCGCGTGGAGGGGCGCGGCAAGCGCGAGCGGCGTGTGCCCACCGCGGAGGGCGTCCCCGAGCCCCTCAATCGGCGCGTCGAGATCAGCGTCCGCTGACCGCGGCGCCTGGCCCGGCGGCGGCCGGCGCGCCCGGGGCCCCTCCCGGGCCATTCCAGCGCAGGACCATGATGGTGACATCGTCGGCCGGCTCCACTCCCTCGGTGAAGCCCGCCACGTCGGTGCGGATCGCGTGGCCCACGGTCTCCGGGCCTGCGCCCGTGCCGAGGCCGGCGAGCAGCGCCTCGAGCCGTTTGCGCCCGTAGAGCTCGCCCGACTTGCCCCGTGCCTCGGTGACGCCGTCGGTGACGAGGCAGAGCGTCTCGCCCGGCTCCATCTGGCGGGTCGCCGCCAGATAGGGAAATTCCTCCAGGACGCACAGGGGGGGGCCGCCGCCGCCCGAGAGCCTCTCGAGTCCGCGCTCGCCGTGGGGCAGGAGCCAGGGATCGTCGTGGCCGGCATTGCAGTACTCGAGCACGCCCATCCTCGCATCCAGGATGCCCGCGAAGAGGGTGACGAACAGCAGCTCCGTGTTGTCGCGTGAGATCTCGACATTCGCCTCGCGCATCATGGCCGCGACCTGCCCACGGCGGCGGAGCGCGGTGCTCTTGTAGAGCGACTTGCTGACCGCCATGAAGAGGCTCCCGGGCAGGCCCTTGCCCGAGACGTCCCCGACGAGGAAGACGAGCCGGTCCTCGTCGAGGCGAAAGAAATCGTAGAGGTCCCCGCCCACTTCCTGCGCGGGCTCGAGAAAGGTGTACAGGCTGAAGCGCCGTTCCCCGGGGAACGCGCTGGCCGGACTCGGCAGGCTGCCCATCTGGATGCGACGGGCCGCCTCGAGCTCGCCCGCAACGCGGGCAGCCGCCTCGCGCTGCCGCTCCACCTGGCGGCGCAGGCTGGAGCGCTGACTGTCGGCCTCGGCCAGGGTGAGCCCGAGCATCGCGGTGAAGAGCCCCGCGAGGCCCATCGCCGGCGCCACCGCGTCCACGAGGATGCCCGCGCCCACGAAGAGCGCGATGCCCACGCCGAGGACCGCCGCAACCGCTCCCAGCCCCACCAGCACCGAGCGCCCCACGGGAAGCCCTGGCACCAGCAAGACGAGTCCGAGCCCACCGGCCAGGAGCAGGCCCGACTCGAGCCAGCGCGTCCAGGCCGGGCGCGACAGCAGGGTGCCGTCGACCAGCCCTTCCAGGAGCTGCGCGTGGATCTCCACGCCGGACATCCGGTCGCCCAGCGGCGTCGCCTGATAGTCCGAGAGTCCGAGCGCCGTGACGCCGACGAGGACGAGCTTGCCGCGGAGCCGCGCCGGCTCGATCGCGCCGGCCAGCAGGTCGACGGCGGAGACGAATCGCGCCGGATCATGCGGCGAGAAGTGAAGCCACGCGCTGCCGTCGGGCTCGCTGCGCGCCGTCACGTCGCCGATGCCCACCGCCTCCAGCCCGCCCCTCCCCACTCGAAGGGTCAGCGCCGGCGTCCGGGTCGCCACCCGGAGCATCTCGACGCCGAGACCCGGCACGGGGGTTCGCCCCACCGCAGCCAGCAGCGGCAGCCGCCGGACCACGCCCGCTTCCGTATCCGCCGAGAGGAGACCATGCGCCCGGGCCGCGGCGTGGATCTCGTCGACGCTGCGGATGACTGACCCGTAGCGTCGAAGAAAAGGGATGGGATCGCCCCCGACCAGCCGCAGCGTCGGCTCGCGGAGCGCCGGGCGGGCGGCCGGAGACTCCGCGGTGTCGAGCCCGCCCACGCCCAGCACCGCCGGCAGGGCCCGGAGGGTCTCAGCCAGCGTCCCGTCGTTGGTGGGCATGCGCGCGAGGCGCTCCACCACCTCGCGCTCCATCCCCTGCACGAGGTCCGGGAGCCGGTCGGGCGAGAGCCGGTCCGGCTCCGGCATCAAGATGTCCAGCCCGATGGCGGCCGGGTCCGCCTCGCCGATCCTGGAGAGCAGCCGCGCGAGGAGTGTCCGCGGCCAGGGCCACTGGCCGTGACGGTCGAGACTCGCCTCATCCACGGCCACGATCAGCACGGGGGCGGTCGCGCGCTGACGCGGCGCCAGCATCTGGTAGGCATCGAAGCCGGCGAGGCGCAGCCAGCGAAGCCCGGACGGCCCGAGCGCGAGCACCCCGGCGAGCAGGACGGCCAGCAGGGCCAGCCCGGCGGGCCGGCCGCGCCGGCCACGCAGGGCGCGCAGCCACGGCCGGTCGGCCCAGTGCCGATGGTCCGACCCGGTCAGACGGCGATCTCCATCCCGTCGTAGGCGGCCGAGATCTCGAGCCGCCGGCCGCTCCGCGTGAGCTCCTCGAGCCGGCGGGTCTCGCGCAGGATCCCGGCGATCTTCGCGTCGTCGTGGAGGGGCTCGTGATGGTACAGGCAGAGGTGCTTGACGGCCGCCAACTGGCAGAGCTCCACGCCCACGATATTGCTCGAGTGCCCCCAGTCCTCCTTGACCGAGATGGCATCGGCCAGCGAGTACATGGCGTCGAAGATCACCAGGTCGGCGTCGCGAAAGAACTCGACGAAGGCCGCGGTCTCGCCGGGATCGTCACGCTTGTGTTCGGAGTCCGTCGAGTACACCACCGCCTTGCCCTCTCTCTCGAAGCGATACCCGTAGGAGTCGCCCGAGTGCACCTGCCTGTGGGGCCGCACTTTCAGCCCCGCCATCGCGTAGTCGCGGCCGGCCTCCAGGCGGACGAACTCGATGGTGGCGCTGAGCTGCGAGAACTCCACCGGGAACGAGGGCGCCCCGTGCTGCCGGCGGAAGGCCTCCTCCAGGGCCGCGTGGCAGCCGTAGATGCGAATCCGGTTCCCGGGGAGATAGGCGGGGACGAAGAACGGAAAACCCATGATGTGGTCCCAGTGCGGGTGCGACATGAAGACGTGGTACGTCTGGCCCCGGGCCGGGCCGTGCCGGGCGAGCGCGTGGTGGCCAAAGACCTGGGCCCCGGACCCGAGGTCACAGAGCACGTACTCGCCGCTCCCCGTCTCGATCTCCACGCACGAGGAGTTCCCGCCGAAGCTGTGCGCGGTCGCGAACTCCAGCTCGCGCTCCACGAAGGCTCGTGCCTTCGCCGGTGTGTCGAGCCCGCGTCCCGCTCCACGTACCAGCGCCGTCACGATCTTCTCCGTGACGGCGGCGGCAGACAGCGATACCGGGATGGAGCCGCGCGTGCCCCAGAAGCGGACGAGCATCAGCCCACGCCGGTCTGCGAGAAGGCCGCGAGCGCCGCCGGCGAGACGGCGGCCAGCGCGTCGCGCGTGGTCGGGTACACGTCCAGGACCAGGTGGAAGCGGCTGATCTCGAAGATCTCGCGCACGATCGGCCCCAGCGCCGCGACGACCATCGTGCCCCCCTGCGCCTTGACCTGCTTGGCGGCCAGCATGAGCACGCGGAGACCCGCGCTGCTGATGTACTCCACGCCGGAGAGATCGAGGACCACACGGTCCCGCTCCGCCCCGCACCGGTCGAGGTGCGGCGCCAGCGCGGCCTTGAAATCGGGCGACACGGTGTGGTCGATGCGGCCGGCGGGACAGAGGATCACGGCGTCAGCGCAGCGGCGCGGTGCCAGCTCCATGGTCGGCTCGAATCTTACCACGCGAGGTCCTCCGGCGGGGGAGCCGGCGGGCATCCTGCGGCGGGACGAGATCAGATCAGCGTGCGACGTGTGCCCTGGGCCCGCGCCCGTGGAGTCACTCGGCGACGGGTCCGCGCGCGGCGGCGGGTCGTGGGCTCAGCGACGGCGGAGGCGCCGCCGCGCCGCCTCGAGCGCGTGACGGAACCGGGAATCATCGGGGCGCAGCCGCAGCGCCTCCGCGTAGGCGGCAGCGGCCTCGTCGAGCCGCCTGAGCCGGACGAGCACCGCACCCAGGCGGGCGTGGGCCTCGGCGTGATCGGGCTTGACGCGGATCGCCTCGCGATAGGCCACCTCGCACTCGGCGTGCTTGCCTTGCCGCTCGAGCACCGTCCACAGGTTGAAATGATTCTGCGCCTCGGCCGGGCGCAGGCGGAGCGCCTCGCGATAGGCGGCCTCGGCCTCGGCATGGAGCCCCTGGGCCAGGAGCACGCCGCCGAGACCGCGGTACGCCGACGGGCTGTCGGGCTTGGCGGCGATGGCGGCGCGGAAGGCCTCCGCCGCTTCCGCGGGCCGCCCCTGCTCGCTCAGGAGCTCGCCAAGATAGCTGTGGGTGCGCGCGAAGCCGGGCTTGAGGTGGGCCGCCTCGCGCAGCGCCGCCTCCGCCGCCGCGTACTTGCCCTGGAAGTACAGGACCACGCCGAGCCCCCGATGCAGCGCGGCGCCCCCGGGCTTGACGCGCAGGGCCTCGCGGTACACCGCCTCGGACTGCGCGTAGCGCCCCTGGCGGCCGAGGCCGACGGCGAGATTGCCGAGGGCGACCACATTCGTCGGGGCGAGCCGGACGGCCTCGCGCAGCGCCGCCTCCGCCTCGGCATGCTTGCCCTGCCGCCCGAGCGCGATGCCCAGCTCCACGTGGTGATCGGCATCGCCCGGCGCCAGGGCCACCGCGGCGCGGAAGGCCGCTTCCGCCTCGGCGTCGAGCCCCTGGGCCGACAGCGCGAGCCCCAGATCGTAATGCAGCTCCGGATCGTCAGGACACAGGCGCAGCGCCCGGCGGTAGGTGTCGGCCTCCTCGGCCCAGCGGCTCTCCCGCCGGAGCACCGCGGCCAGTCCCAGGTGGGTCGCGAGGTCCTCGGGGTGCAGACGGATCGCCTCCCGGAACGCCAGCGCGGCGGCGGCGAAATGCCCCTGGTGCTCGAGGACGCGGCCCAGGCGACCGTGCCACGCCGCGTTGCCAGGCTCGAGCCGGATCGCTTCCCGCAAGGCGGCCGCGGCCTCGCCGTGACGGCGCAGACGCCAGAGGACGACGCCCAGGCGGCCGTGGAGCGCGGCGACCGAGCCGCGGAGGCGGATGGCCTCGCGATAGGCGGCGGCGGCCGCACGCCAACGGCGCTGACGGCGCAGCACGCCGGCCAGGTGCGCGCGCGCCCTGGCAGAGGTGGGCGCGAGCCTGACGGCCTCGGCGAGCGCCACCGCCGCCTCGGCGTGCTTTCCCTGGGCGGCCAGGACCATCCCGAGCCCGTCGTGGACGTGGGGGTTCCGCGGCGCGAGCCTCGCCGCTTCCCTGAAGGCCGTCTCGGCCTCGAGGCGCAGGCCGCGGCGCGCAAGCGCGATGCCGAGGTTCTGTTGCGCCTCGGCGTGGCCAGGCGCCAGCCGCACGGCGTCGCGCAGCGCCTGCTCCTCGTCGGCGTACCTGCCCTGCCGCCGGCACATGAGGCCCAGCCGGAGAGGCACGAGAGGATGATCGGGCCTGAGCACCGCGGCCGCATGGTACGCCGCCTCGGCCTCGGCCCAGCGCCGCTGCCGCTCCAGCGCCAGCCCGAGCTTGAAGTGCCCCCTGAAGGCCTGCGGCGCCTGCGCCACCGCCTCGCGGTACTCGGCTTCCGCCTCGACCGGGCGCCCCTGCTCCAGGAGCGCATCGCCCAGGTCCACGCGCGCCGCGGCGGCCCGCGGCGAGAGGCGCACGGCCTCCCGGAAGGCGGCTTCCGCCTCTCGCGTGCGCCGCTGGCGGGTGAGGGCGGCGCCGAGCCGGGAATAGGCTTCCGCGCGCCGGGGGTCGCCCTCGATCGCGTGACGGCACTGGCGCTCGGCCTCGGCGTCGCGCCCCTCGCGAAGCGATGCCGCCGCGCGCTGCAGCCAGAGGGTGGTCTCGTCCACGCCCTCAAGGTAGGGAGGCGCGGAGAGCCTGTCAAGAACGCGGCGCTAGCTGCGGCCCTCGGCGCGATCGCGGACCGCCTTGATGGTGTCCACGAGGCCCTCGCGCTCGGCCCCGCGAGTGAGGAAGGCGGGCAACACGGTGCGGGCCGCGATCGAGTAGGTGAGCATGGTGGCCGCGCCATGGGGCTCGACGTGCCAGTAGCCCCAGTTCGCGCGGAACAGCCCATTGGAGCGCCCGGCCGCCAGCTGCCATGCCAGGCGCCGGCGTCCCGCGTCGGGGTAGTTGTCCACGTGGAAGCGAAACGAGAACAGCCCCACTCCCACCACGTACCGGACCAGGGCATGATCGTCGCCGACCTCGAGGACCTCGGCCATCGTCACCTTCGGGTAAAGCCCAACGTGGCGGGGATAGTCGATGACGAGCTGCCACACTGCCTCCGGGGGGGCGTTGACGAGGCTGAATGCCGTTCCCCCCTGGGCCGCCGCGGCCTGGTGGCCGGGCGGGAGGATGTCGAGGACGACGACGTCGCCGCCCTCCAGGCGCCGGCGCTGCTCCTCCGACATGGCAAGGGTGCTTGCGGCGGGCGTCCAGGCCAGAAGGACGAGCACGGCGGCGATCGGCAACGAGCGCTTCATGAACACTCCCTTGTCGTGGCAAGATGGATTTGCCCGGGCGGCGGTTGGCTGCCGCGGACCATTGCATCCTCCAGTGTCCCATGGCGGAGAGGATCGTGCCAAGCGTTACGCGGTGGCTGGCAGCTTCCCTCCTCGCCCTCGTGGCCGCAGGCCTGGCCGTCGGCGAGGCCACCCTGCCCTGGCCGCCGTTCCTGCCGGGGCGCGTGACCTTCCCGACCGAGATCGCGGCGGGCGTCGAGCGCACCTGGGGCCACCGTACCTGGAGCCGCACGGTGCGCGGGCGCCCGGCGCGCGCCCCCTTCGATCTCTACACCGCGCTCGTGGACGCGCCCGACATCACCGCCGCGGCGGCGCGCTTCCGCGATCTGGCGCGCCACGAGGTGCGAGCGCTCGGGGAGGACTGGTACGAGGCCGACGACGGCGACGGCTCGCGCGGGCAGTACCGCATCCTCGTGCGCGCGGCGCGGCGCCGCGTTATGCTCTCCTGGGGCGAGCACTCGAGCGGCCTCATCGGGACCATCCGGGGCAGCGCGCTGACGGAGCTCTCGCTGGAGCCGCGCGGGGAGGACGTGGCCCAGGAGCTGACGGCGCATGTCCTCATCGAGAGCCGGGTGGCCGCGGCGCTGGCCCGGATGCTCCTCGTGCTCTTCGGCGGCATCGCCGACCGGCGGCTGCGCGAGGCCTTCGCCAGCGCCGGCCAGGTCGCCGAGTGGGCGACCGCTCAGCCAGCGGAGTTCTGCCAGTGGCTGGGGCGTGCGCCGATGCCGCCGGAGCGCCGCGCGCGCGTGGCAGGCCTCGTGCGCGGCTGCGGGGAGCCGTCGTGACGCGCGGGGGGTGGATCCGCTGGATCGTCGTGGGGCTCGACCGGGGCTACCGGACACTCCACGCCCTCGATGCTCCGGCCGCCCAGGTGGGGCCCGCGCTCTGCCTCGAGGTGCGCCGGAGCCGCCGGACGTTCTCGCTGGCCGACGGCACGGCCGTGCGCCGCGGCGATCCCGTCGCCCTCCTGCATCTCAACAATCGCCGGATCGTGGCACTCCACCACGAGGAAGGCCGCCAGCACCCCGTGGGCCTCGTGTTCCGCCGCCGCTTCGTGACCTCGCTGGAGGCGCTGGCCACGCGCGCGGCGGACGGCGGCGACCTCGCGCACCTGCGCGCCTTCGCGGCCATGACCGTCTTCTTCGGCGGGCTTCAGCGGCTCGGCTTCGCCGAGGCGGCCGGGGACCGGCTGTTCTGGGCGCGCTGCGTCGCGGCGTATCAGCGCGTGCTCCTGGCGGCGTTCCACCCGGCGGGTGCCGCGCGTCGGCGGGCCGGGACCCGCACGCGCGCCCACCGGCTCTGGATCTCGCGCGAGCGCCTGCTGGCCCTGCACGGCCCCGCGCGGGCCCGGCGAGCGCGTCGCGCGCTCACCGGGTAGGCGCCCTACTCGCCCTTGAGTGTCGGATCGAGGAGGTCCCGGAGCCAGTCGCCGGTGCGGCTCACGACGATGGAGGTCGCCATGAGGACGAGCCCCGGGCACGTCGAGATCCACCACGCCGAGTCCAGGTACTCCCGCCCCTCGTGGACCATGCCGCCCCAGGACGGGGTCGGCGGCTGGATGCCGAGGCCGAGGAAGGACAGGGTCGCCTCCAGCACGATGGCGCGCGCCAGCTCGAGAGTGGCGATCACCACCAGCGAGGAGAGCACGTTGGGCAGCACGTGCCGGAGCACGATGCGCGGAACCGAGCCCCCGAGGGCGTGGACCGCGTCCACGAACTCCCGCGAGCGAAGCGACAGCACCTGGGAGCGCAGGACGCGCGCGTAGGAGACCCACCCGGACAGCCCGATCACCACCACGAGCGTCGGGAACGACGGCCCCAGCACCGCGATGATCCCGATGGCGAGCAGGATGAAGGGGAAGGCGAGCTGGGCATCGGCGAGCGACAGCGCTTGCTTAACCAACGGGTTGTTGAGCGGGGGGACCTTGCTGTTCACGCCGATGCAGTACAGGCCGGCGTAGAGCGCTCCGACCACGCGGGGCGACGGATTGACGTTGACCCGCTCCCCGTGATCGGGCGGGAGCTGGGTGATGATATCCACCTCGCCCTTGAGCAGGCTCGCGATCCGCGGCGCCATCTCGGGGATGGCACGCACGACGAGGGTCGCCGCGTCGGGCGTCTCGATCCTGTCGATGGTGGTGAACACCGTGGAGACGCGGGCCTTGACCTTCGGGTCCAGCGTGCGCTGGAGACTCCACTTGGCGTCTGCCGACGAGAAGGGGTCCCCGTTGTGCCACTTCACCCCCTGGCGGATCTTGAAGACCCAGGTGGTCTGGCCCTGGATCTTCCACTCCGTGGCCAGGGCCGCGTGCAGCTTGCCGTCCGGGTGCCGGCTCACGAGGTTGTCGAAGAGGTTGAGCTCGACAGTGCACGACTGAAGCGGGCCTGCGACGCCTGAGGACGCTCAGCCGGAACAGCGACTGGACACGTCGTGTTCTTTCCAGGCGGCAGGTCCGGGGCATCCGCGGGCCGGGTGAACGGGGCGAACCTCAGTGGCCCGCGGTACCCGAGCGGTAGGTCGGCGCCGCCACGCCGTCGATCAGGACATTGATGCAGGCCGGGGCGCCGGACCCGATGGCGCGGGCGAGGGCCGGCTCGAGATCGGCGGGGTCGTCCACGAGTGCGCCGTATCCCCCGAGCGCCGCGGCCACCTGGTCATAGCGCGACGGGCACAGCTCGCAGCCGACGGCGCGGTCAGCGCCGTAGCGCTGGAGCTGGAGCTGATGCTCGGCGTTCCAGCGGGCGTCGTTGCCGACCACGGCGACCAGTGGCAGTCCCACGCGCAGGGCCGTGTCGAGCTCGAAGGCGTGGAAGCCGAAGGTGCCGTCGCCCAGCACGGCCAGGACCTGGCACTCGGGATGCGCGAGCTTCGCCCCGAGCGCCATCGGGATGGCGCTGCCGATGGAGCCCGACGGCCCGTTGATGAGGCGCCTCTCCGCCTCGAGACCGGCCTGGGCCCACTGGCCGAACTCCCCTCCATCCACGACGAGCACGGCCCCCCTGTCCAGCAGGGGCTGTAGCGCCGCGCAGACGCGGAGCGGGTGCATGGGGCGGCTCGACGATCGCCGAAGGGACTCCCACTCCAGGGGGACCCTCTTCCGGGCCGACGCAACCTCATCGCCCCAGGCGCGATGCGTCCAGGTCCACGCGCTCGCCGCGGCGGCCATCCGGGCCAGCACGCCGGCCGGCTCGCCGGTGATCGCCATGGCCACGCGCCCGTCTGGCTGGGGCTGGGCCTCGGCGTCGATCTGGACGAAGCGGCACCCCGGCGCGAAGGCGGGAGGCTCGCCGAAGCGCAGGGCGAAGTCGAGCCGCTTGCCCGCGAGCAGCACGACATCGGCCTGGTCGAGGCAGCTGGCCGCCGTGTGGAGCCACGGGTCATTGATGCCGCGCGGGCTCTCCACCGGCAGCGCGGGGACACCTGTCAGCGTGGCGAGGCGCTCCACCGCGGCCCGGCGCCACCCCCGCGCCATGGCGGGGCCGGCGAGGAGGAGCGGTCGCTTCGCGCCGGCCACGAGCGCGAGCGCCGTCTCGATGGGGCCATCGAGATCGTCGGGCGCGGGCGCGGTGGGACGACGCGCCGCGGCCGGAGGGGCGCCGACGCGCGCCTCCAGCAGGTCGCCAGGCAGGCTCACGTGCACCGGCCCCGGGCGGCCGCTTCGCGCGATCTCGAGCGCCGTCGCCACCTCCTCGCCGAGCCGCTCGGCGTCCTGAGCGAGCCAGGCCGCCTTGGTCACGGGGCGTGCGGCGCCCACCTGGTCCATCTCCTGGAAGGCGCCGCGGCCCGCCTGGGAGAGCGGCGCATGCCCGCTGAGCAGGACCACGGGCGACTCGGCCATGCGGGCGCCGTAGAGGGCGGACAGCGCGTTCAGGTGGCCGGGGCCGGCGGTGACGAGGGCGACACCCGGCTCGTCGGTGAGCCGCCCCCAGGCATCGGCCATGTGGACGGCGGCGGCCTCGTGCCGCGTGTGGATGATGGACAGCGGCCGCCCGATGGTCGCGTCGTAGACGGACAGGATCTGGTTGCCGGAGAGCGAGAAGACGTGGCGGATGCCCGCCGCCAGCAAGGCCTCGACGACCAGGTGGGCTCCGGTTCGCGTCATGTCAGCGGCGTCTCCCGGCGGCCGCGGATCAGGTCGAGGGCAGGAGCGTGCAGCCGGCCGTTGGTCGCCAGCCCCGTGCCCGAGTAGATGGTGGGCGTCCCCGTCAGGTCGGTGAAGCGCCCGCCCGCCTCCTCGACGAGGATCTTGAGCGCCGCCAGGTCCCAGGGCTTCTGCCTGATCGGCGCCCACAGCGTCACGGGGCGGGTGGCGGAGGTGCTGACCATGGTCTGCTTCGGCGTCGGAGGCTACCTGCTGCGCAAGCTCGGCTTCGAGGCCGCCCCGCTCGTCCTGGCCCTGATCCTCGGCCGGCCCCTGGAGGAGGCGCTGCGCCAGGCGCTGGCGCTGTCCCAGGGCAGCTTCCTGCCCTTCGTCACGCGCCCCATCTCGCTCGTGCTGCTCCTGGCCACCGCCGCCTCGCTCGCCGCGCCGCTCGTCATCCGGCGGCGACCGCCCGCGCCGGCTGCCGCCTGAGCACGGGCACGACCGACCCGCCGTGGGGCATGACGTAGGTCGTGGGCGTCCGGCCCAGCTGCGCGTGGGCGGCCCGGAGCCCCTCGCCCGCTGACCCCACCGGCTCCAGGCCCAGCTGCCGGCAGTGGCGCTGCTCGAGCGCGGTGACGATCAGCACGCGGCACCGGCTGGCGTGCTTCTGGATCACGTAGGTGACCAGGGCGCCGATCGTGAACTTGCGCCGCATGAGCTCCTCGGTCTGCTGCTTGTCGCCGCCCTCCTCGAGGGCCGTGGCGAACTCCTCGGCGCCGAGGCCATCGCGGCAGCAGGTCAGCCAGAGCATCACGCCGCCCGGGGCGACGGCCCGCGCGGCGTTGTCTATCGTCTTGCTGGACTGCCACATGTTGATGTCCTTGGGGTAGCCGCCGTTCGAGACGATGACGAGGTCGGCCAGGTGGGGAATCCCGCAGCACACCGTCTCTCGCACGATGTCGCAGGCTGCGCGGTGGGAGGCCTCCCAGTGGCCGCCGATGATCCGCGCGATCTGCATGTCCTCGTTGACGATCACGTTCAGTCCGAAGCAGGGCTTGAGCATGCCCGCGGCCTCGGCCATGTCCTCGGACACGGCGTTCCCGTCGGCGAGGAGCGAATCCACGGTCGGCAGGACGCCCTCGCCCCGGGTGAGGCTGAGCGACAGCTTGTGGTTCGTCTGGATCGTCTCGTAGGCGGCGACGCCCGGCACGATCGCCTTGCGCCCGCCCCCGTAGCCGGCCAGGAAGTGCTGCGTCACGGCGCCGGAGAGAATGAGCTGCTCGGCCCCGGCCACCACACGGTTCACCCTGACCGGCGTGCCGCGGCTGGTCGTCCCCACGTGCACCATCGCCGCCTGATCCCGGCTGTCGTGCTCCACGAACCGCACGCGCGGCAGCACGGCGGGGCCGACGAGGGCGCGGCGCTCCTCCGGCGTCTGCGGGCGGTGCGTGCCCGTGGCGGAGATGACGGTGATCGCGGCATCAGGCACCCCGAAGCGGTTCAGCTCGTCGAGCAGCGGCGGCAGGTAGAGGTCGGGGCGGGACCAGCTCCGTGTCGTGTCCCCGATCACGACCGTGACCGGCCGGCCCGGCCGGATCACGCCGGCCAGGGGCGGAGAACCGATCGGGCGCTGAAGGGCCTCGCGCACGACCGTGGCCACGTCCCTCGCCGCGGACAGGTGCCGGGCGGAGAGGGTGCCAAGGAAGCCCTCGTCCGGGAGATCGACAGTCTGGACCGTCTCGTCATAGGCTAGATCGATTCGCATGGGTTGGCCCCCCTCGTTGCGGACGATTATAGTCCGGCCGCCCCCGCGGCGTGGCCGGACATCCGGCAGGCCCGGTGTCCGCCCTTGCCGGGGCGGCGCCTGCTTGCTAGGCTGTCCCCGGCGCGCGCGCCGACCGGAGCTCACGACAGGCGGGAGGAGCCATGGCAAAGCTCACGAGGGAAGACGTCCTGAAGAAGGCCGAAGCGCTCAAGAACTGGGGCAAGTGGGGGCCGGACGACCAGCTCGGCGTGCTCAACTACATCACGCCCGAGGACATCGTCAAGGCGGCCAGGCTGGTGAAGAAGGGCAAGGTGTTCCGGCTCGGCCTCAATCTCGACGAGAACGGGCCCCAGCGCGGCATGTTCGGCGGCCGCTGGAACCCCATCCACCAGATGCTCGCCACGGGCACCGACGCCGTCGCCGGCAAGCACGACGTCACGCCGGGCCTCCGCTACGCGGATGACGCCATCAACCTGCCCACCCAGGCCGCCACGCAGTGGGATGCGCTCTCGCATGTCTTCCTCGGCGAGCAGATGTGGAACGGCTACCCGGCCACGCTCGTGGACTGCCGCGGCGCGCACCGGAACGGCATCGAGCAGTTCGCCAGCAAGATGGTGGGCCGGGGCGTTCTGCTCGATGTGGCGCGCCACAAGGGGGTCGAGTTCCTCCGGGACGGATACCCCATCACCATCCGCGACCTCGACGAGACGGCGAAGGCGGAGCGGGTGGAGGTGGGGCGGGCCGACTTCGTGATCATCCGCACCGGGCAGATGGAAGACCGGCTGAAGCGGGACGACTGGGGCGGCTACGCGGGGGGCGACGCGCCGGGGCTGGCCTTCGAGACCCTGGACTGGATCCACGCCAAGCAGGTCGCGGCCATGTGCAGCGACACCTGGGGGATCGAGGTGCGGCCGAACGACTCGGGACCGGATGTCTTCCAGCCCTGGCACTGGGTCACGATCCCGGCCATCGGGATCGTCCACGGCGAGATCTTCTACCTCAAGGAGCTCGCCGAGGACTGCGCGGCCGACCGCGTGTACGAGTTCTTCTTCTGCGCGCCGCCGCTGGTGATCACCGGCGGCACTGGCTCCCCCATCAACCCGCAGGCGATCAAGTAGCCGGCCGGCGGGAGGGAGCCATGAGCGACCGCGGGACGAGCGGCGGAGAGAACCTGGGCGGACGGGTGGTCCTCATCACGGGGGCGGCCGGCGGCATCGGCGCGGCCTGCGCGCGCCGGCTCCACGCCCAGGGGGCGCGTCTGGTGCTGGCCGACGTGGACGGCCCCGCGGTGGAGCGGCTCGCCGCCGCGCTCGGCCAGGCGGCGGTCCAGGTCGATGTGACGCGAGGGGCCGACATCGCGCGCATGGTGGAGGAGCCCTATCGCCGCTTCGGCCGCCTCGACGTCCTCTTCAACAACGCGGGCGTGATCAGGGCCCAGCCCCTGCTCGAGGTCAGCGAGGCCGAGTGGGACCGCGTCGTGGCGGTCAACCTGAAAGCGGCGTTCTTCGTGCTCCAGGCATCCGCGCGGCGCATGGTCGCGCAGGACCCGATCCCGGGCTCCGAGCTCCGCGGCAAGCTCATCCAGACAGCCTCCATCGCCGCGTACCGCGGCGGCAACCCGCTGCTCGCCCCCTACGCGGCGACCAAGGCGGGCCTCATCAGCCTCACCCGCTCGGGAGCCCAGGCCCTGGCCCGCCACCGGATCACCTCCAACTGCGTCTGCCCGGGCGCGGTGGACACCCCCATGTGGGAGCAGATCGACCGCGAGTGGGGCGCGCTCGAGGGGTGGCCCGTCGGCGAGGCGTGGAAGCGGCGCACGGCGGATATCCCGCTGGGCCGGCCGGAGCGCGCCGAGGACGTGGCCGGCGTGGTGGCCTTCCTCGCCGGCCCCGACTCCGACTACATGACCGGGCAGGCCATCAAGGTGGACGGGGGCCTGGTCATGGGCGACTGAGGCGCGCCCCGCCCGGCGCCCCGATGAGGAGCACGACATGCTCGATCTGGTGATTCGCGGCGGACAGGTCGTCACCCCGCAGGGCGTGGGGGCCTGGGACATCGGCGTCCAGGGCGAGCGGATCGCCATGGTGGGGCTGCTCGGCGAGCTCCGGGACGTCGGGCGCGTGGTCGACGCCACGGGGAAGATCGTCGTCCCGGGCGGCGTGGAGCCCCACACGCATCTCGCCCACTGGATCTCCATGCAGCCGGAGGAGCCGCTCTTCACGCTGGGCCCCGAGGAGGACACCCGCGGGATGGCCTTCGGCGGCACCACGACGCACGTGGACTTCTGCTTCGTGCGACCCGGCAAGGACCTGGCCGAGGTGATCGAGCCCCGCGTGGCGCTGCTGGGCGTCCAGCCGCTGCGGATCTTCGACCAGATCCCCGAGGCGATACAGCAGGGGTTCCCGTCCATCAAGGTCTTCACCGCCGACATCCTGCCCCCGCATGCGAAGCGGCCCCCCTCGCGGCTCGACTTCGGCCGGATCCAGGCCGCCATGGAGCAGGTGGCCCGCCACGGCGGGATCATGGCCGTGCACGGCGAGGACCACGACATCGTCCAGTTCAACTACGAGCGGTTCCGGGCAGACGGCCGGCTCGAGGGCGCCAACCTGCACCTCATCCACAACACGCTCTCGGAGGCGCTGTCCTTCCGCCGGACGATCGCGCTCGCCCGGGCGACGGGCGCCGCCGTCTACTTCGTCCACACCTCCGCGCAGGCCGGCGTCGAGGCCGTCGCCGAGGCGCGCGCGGCGGGGCAGCCCGTGTACGCGGAGACGCTCCACCATTACACGTGCTTCACCGCCGACGACTACCGGACCCCGCGCGGCTTCTGCTACCACACCTACCCCTCCCTCAAGGGTCCGGAGGATCAGCGCGCGCTCTGGGATGGCCTGCTGGGCAGCGGGGTGTCCACGGTCGGCACCGACGAGTTCCCCACCTCGCTCGAGCTCAAGCTCAGGGGCAAGAGCGTGGAGGATGTCACGGGCGGCAACCTCGGCGCCGAGGCCCGGATGGGCATCGTGTTCACCGAGGGCGTGGTCGGGCACGGCATGTCGCTCCAGCGCTTCGCCGAGGTCACGGCGACGAACGCGGCCCGCCTGCTCGGGCTCTACCCCCGAAAAGGGGTGATCGCGCCCGGGAGCGACGCCGATCTCGTCCTCATCGACCCCGCCATCAGGAAGCGGCTCACCCGCGAGGACTTCCACGTGAGCGACTACAGCCCCTGGGAGGGGTGGGAGGCGCGCGGCTGGCCCGTGACGACCATCTTGCGTGGCAAGGTCATCGTGGAGGGCGGCCGGCTGCTGGGCGGCACGGACGACGGCCGCCTCGTCCCCCGGAAGATCGACCCCGCCGTGCTCGCGCGCCCGGCCTGCTGACCCCGCGGCTGTGCCCTGAAGGGAGCGGCCCGACGCCGGGGAGCGGCTCCTCCTCGGACGTTCGCGCTCACGCTGACGCGGCGATGCCGACCGGGCACCCGACGCCGGTGCCGCCGAGCCCGCAGTACCCGGACGGATCTTTCGCGAGGTACTGCTGGTGGTACTCCTCCGCGTAGTAGAACTCCGGCGCCTCGACGATCTCGGTGGTGATGGGCCCGTACCCTGCCTGGCGGAGCGCCCGCTGGTAGGCGTCGCGTGAGGCCTCGGCGAGTCGGCGCTGCTCGGGCGTGTGGATGTAGATTCCCGAGCGGTACTGCGTGCCGACGTCGTTGCCCTGGCGCATGCCCTGCGTGGGATCGTGGCTCTCCCAGAAGCGGCGGAGCAGCGCCTCGTAGCTGGCCGCCTGCGGATCGAACACCACCCGCACCACCTCATTGTGGCCGGTGAGGCCCGAGCACACCTCCTCGTACGTCGGGTTGGGCGTCACGCCTCCCGCGTAGCCGACGGCGGTCGTCCACACCCCGGGGATCTGCCAGAAGACGCGTTCGGCGCCCCAGAAGCACCCGAGTCCGAACAGGGCCGACTCGAGGCCCTCGGGGAACGGCGGCCGGAGCCTCCGGCCATGGACGAAGTGCCGGTCGGACAGGGGCATCGGCTCCGCGCGCCCGGCCAGCGCCTGCTCTCGCGTCGGCATCACGATCGTCTTCTTCCACGCTCCCAGCATGGTGCCCCCCTCCTCCCCGGGTAGACACAGCGTACCCCCCAGGGCAAGCGCGGCCGACTGGAGGCGTCTTCGGGTACCATGGATGGCGGAGGTGACGTCATGAGGATCTGGCTGGCCGCCCTCCTGCTCGCGGGCTGCGCCATGGCGCCGGCGGGTCCGACGCCCGCACCCTCCCGCCCGCCCGAGCTGATCGCGCTTCGCCACTTCTTCGCGAGCCGCGAGGTCAACTGGGGCTATCGCGTGTCCCCTGACGGGACGCGTCTCGGCTGGCTCGCCTCCCACGGGGGCCGCAGCACCGTGCACTTCCGCACGATCGGGGCGGACGACGCTCGCCCGATCGACACGCACTCGCGGCGCACCGTCTTCTCCTTCACGTGGGCGGCCGACAGCCGCCGCATCCTGTACCTGCACGACCAGGGCGGGGACGAGAACACCCACGTCTACCTGGCGTCCATCGATCGCCCGGATGACCCGCCCGTCGATCTCACGCCAGCGCCGGGCAGCCGGGCCTGGGTTCACCGCGTGAGCCGGAGGGATCCGGCCCACGTCGTCATCGCCTGGAACAGGCGGGACCGGGCGGTCTTCGACCTGTACCGGGTGCACCTCGACACGCGCCAGCCGGCGCTGATCGCCGAGAACCCCGGCGACGTCCTCGACTGGCTCACCGACGCGGACAGCCGCCCTCGCGCGCGGGTCCGCCGGATCGGCGCCGAGGCGCGCGCGCTCGAGGTCCTGCGCGAGGGCGGCTGGGTCGAGCTCCAGCGCCTGGACCTCGAGGAGTTCAACCTCCGGATGCTCGACGTCACGCCGGACGACCGCGGGCTCTGGCTCCTGTCCAGCCGTGGGCGCGACCGCCTCTCGCTCGTCCGCGTCGATCTCACGACCGGGGCGGAGTCGCTCGTCCACGAAGACCCCCGGCTCGACCTCGAGTGGGCGATCATGAGCGCGCGGACGCGGACCCCCCTCGCCGTCGTGACGTACCCGGGCCGCCAGGCGATCCACTTCTTCGACCCGTCGTTGCAGGCGGATCTCGAGCCCCTCCGGCGCGGGATCCCGACGGGCTTCCACATGCTCAGCTTCGATGATGCCGAGCGCTTCGTGACCGTCGAGGTCTTCACCGAGAAAGGCTTCGAGAACTATCTCGTGGACCGGCAGACGAAGGCGCGCACCCTTCTCGGCCGCTCGCAGATGGTCCAGTTCGCGGAGGCCCTCGCCACGACCGAGCCGATCGGGCTCCCCACCCGCGACGGCCTGTCCCTGCACGGCTACCTCACGCGCCCCCCCGGCTTCGCGGGCCCGGGCCCGGTGGTGCTGCTCGTCCACGGCGGCCACTGGGCCCGCGATTACTGGGGCTACAGCAGCCTCGTCCAGTTCCTCGCCAACCGCGGCTACGCGGTGCTCCAGGTGAACTACCGGGGCTCGACCGGGTACGGCCGGGCGTTCCGCGAGCTCGCGGTCGGCGAGTACGCCGGCAAGATGCACGATGACCTGATCGACGCGGTGCGGTGGGCGGTCGGCACGGGCGTCGCCGACCCCGCGCGGGTGGCGATTTACGGCGGCAGCTACGGCGGCTACGCGAGCCTCGTGGGCATGACCTTCACGCCGCAGCAGTTCGCCTGCGGCGTCGCGATCGTGGGCATCTCGAATCTGGTGACCTTCTACGAGACGGTGCCGCCGTACTGGCAACTCGGGGTCATGCCGCTCTTTCACAAGTACGTGGGCGATCCCGGCCGTCCCGAGGACCGGCGACGCCTGGAGGCGAAGTCACCGCTCTTCAGGGCGCACCAGGCCGAGCGGCCCCTGCTCATCATCCACGGCGCCCGGGACGTCCGCGTCAACGTCCGCGAGTCCGAGCAGATGGTCGCCGCGCTCCAGCAGGCCGGCAAGGAGGTGCGCTTCGTCGTCTTCCCCGACGAAGGCCACAGCCGCAGCTACGGCAACTGGCGGAACGCGATCCGGCACTACACGGAGGTCGAGGACTTCCTCGCCCGCTGCCTCGGCGGGCGGAGAACGCCGTGAGGGTCGCACTCGGACACTCTCGCCTTCCCTGGGCTCTTGCCGCGCAGCCGGAACGGCGGCATGCTACCGGGGGCATGGCCGACCCCGGGGCGAGAACGCCGGTCACGGACAGGCTCGAGCGGTGGCTGCGCGAGTCCGGGGTGGACTTCGCCATCTTCGAGCACGCGCCGGTGCACACCAGCGAGGAGGCCTCCCGCGCCCGGGGCACGCCGCTCGAGGAGGGCGCCAAGGCGCTCGTGGTGCGCGCGGACGATCGCTACGTGCAGGTCGTCCTGCCCGCGCACCTCAAGGCCGACAATGCGCAGCTCCGCATCATCCTCGGCACCCGAAAGCTCCGCTTCGCGACGCCGGAGGAGCTCTCCGCCCTGACCGGCTGCGCCCCCGGCGCGGTGCCGCCCTTCGGCAACCTGTTCGGCCTGCCCGTGCTCGTCGACGAGGCGCTCTGCCGGAACGAGCGGGTGGCGTTCAACGCGGGAAGCAACTCCGTCTCGATCACCATGCGCCGTGAGGACCTCGTGCGGATCTCCGGCGCCACCGTGTGCCGGTTCGCGCGACCCAGCACCTAGGCAGGCTGCTGAAAGAGGCCCATCTGCGGAGGTACGGCGCCCTCGGCCGCACGCTCAACGTACAGCGAGTACGCCTCGCGTGCGACCGTCGGGCGCCGCCTCGCATCTGAACCTCTTTGAGCCGCCTGCAGGGTTTTCCCGCAATAGCGAAGCGGCCATGACCGGGAAGGAGACGGGGCCATGAAGGTGGCGACCTGGCGGGGCGGCGACCGCTTCACGATCGACGGGGTGCCCGATCCCGCGCCGGGGGCGAGGCAGGTGGTCGTCGATGTCGAGGCCGCCGGCATCTGCGGCACCGACGTCCATACCGTCCAGGGCCTCTTCGCTCGCCCGGCGCCCTTCGTCCTCGGCCACGAGTACAGCGGCGTGGTACGAGAGACGGGCCGGGGCGTGAACCCCCGCCTCGTCGGGCGCCGGGTGGCCTGCGAGCCCTCGTACGGGTGCGGCCGGTGCGATCCGTGCCGCCTCGGGCGCATCAGCCAGTGCGCACAGTGCGTCCGTGTCGGCGGCTTCGCCGAGCGCGCCCTGCTGCCCGCCGGCTGCGTCCACCCGCTGCCCCGAGGGCTCGACCCCGTCACTGCCGCAATGGCCGAGCCGGCCGCCTGCTGTCTGGCCGGCCTCGAGGCGTTCCGCATGCCGCCCGAGGCCACCGTGCTCGTCATCGGAGGAGGCCTCATGGGGCTCCTCACCATGGTGCTGGCCCGACGGCGCGGGGCGCGGCGCCTCGTCCTCTCCGACCCCGTCGAGGAGCGCCGCCGGGTGGCCCGGCGGCTCGGGGCTCACGCCGTCGTGGACCCCGCGAGGGAGGACCTGCGCGACCGGCTGATGGCACTGACGCGCGGGCGCGGCGCGGACGTCGTCTGCGAGGCCGTCGGCAGGCCGGAGCTCGTGGCCCAATCGGTGGCCCTGACCAGATTCGCCGGCATCGTGAACCTGGTGGGCGTGAGCCCCCGGGAAAGTCGCCTCCCGCTGGATCTCTTCGACGCCCAGTACCGTGAGATCAGGATCGGCGGCGTGTTCGGCCGCGGCACCGCCTTCCGTCGCGCCCTCGCGCTCTTGCCGTCACTGGGCGTCGAGCGGCTCGTGACCGCGCGCTTCCCGCTCGACTGCATCGCCGAGGCCTTCGCCCACGCCGCGGCCGGGAAGGGCATCAAGACCGTCATCACGCCAGCCGGCTCACGCCCCTGACCGCCGAAGTACCGGCCGGGCGCAGGCCGCCTCGACGATCGCCACGTTGGCCGCGGCCTCGTCGCCCGTCGCGCCCACCCCCCGCTGCCCGCGCACCGCGCGCACGAAGTCCGCGACCAGGGCCGCGTACGGCGCCAGCGCTGCCGGTGCCGCGAAAGTCCCTCCCCCGGCGGCGGAGGTCTGGAGCGTGGCCGCCCCGGTGAACGTGTCATCGGCGCGAATCCAGCCGGCGCTGCCGTAGATCTCGACGCGGCTTCCGGGGCTGGCGCTGGCCGCGCTGGTCTCGACGATGCCGATGCCCTGGCCCCCCAGGGCGAGGAGCAGCGCGGCCGTGTCCTCGGTCTCCACCGCGAAGCGCTGCGCGGCGAGCGCGGCGCCGACCAGGCTGGCCTCGGGCCCGCCCAGCCACAGCATGAGATCGATCAGATGAGAGCCGAGATCGTTGATGACCCAGCCCCCGCTCTCCACCGCCGACCGCCGCCACGACGGCGGGCCGGAGGCGTCCTGGTCGCCATAGTAGGGATAGCGCCAGAAGCGGTGGATGCGAAAGAGGCCGATGTCGCCGACGGCGCCCGCCCCCAGCAGGTCCCGCAGCCGGAGATGCGCGGGACGGAAGCGATGCTGGTACCCCACCCTCAGCGTCACGCGGGCCTCGTGCGCGGCGCCGATGGCGACCGCGGCGTCCCGGTCGGTCGTGGCCAGCGGCTTCTCGGCGAGGATGTGCTTGCCGGCCGCCGCGCAGCGGGCGATGTGGGTGGCGTGCAGGAAGTTGGGCGAGCAGATCCAGACGGCGTCGACCTCCGGGTCGCCGAGCATGTCATCCAGGGAGCCGTACACGCGGGGCAGCTCGTGGCGGGCCGCGAACTCGGCGCTGCGCTCCGGACGGCTCCCCACCGCACCGAGCACGACCGTGTCCGGGCTCTGCCGGAGAGCCGGCGCCGCGACGCGGCTGGCGTGGCCGGACGTTCCGACGAGCCCGAAGCGCAACTCTTTCTCTCCCCTCATGCCCACCTCGAGCCAGCCACCGTCGAATCGGGCGCAGGCCGGATATCCTCGGCGACTGCCCGCGTGATGCGCGGCATCCCGCCTGCCGCGGGGCCGATCACACCGCACTTGCCGGGCGCCATACTGCGCGGGCGGCCGGGGGCTGTCAAGAGAGGTGGACGGAAGAGGTCGCCGCGGTCTTCGGGGGCAACGTCCGCCGCGTGTTCCAGGCAAGCGTGGGCTGAGGCTGCGGGGCGCTCAGTACAGCCCGGTGCGGTAGCCGTCCTGGAGGCGCCGATCGAGGGCTTCGACCGTCGTGTCCGCAGGCTGCGCGTGATCCATGAACACCTGGGCGGCCGAGGGCAGGTCGGAGCGATCCGGCCAGCGCCCGGGCTCCCAGAGGCCGGAGCGCTTGAAGGCCTTGGCGCAGTGGAGGAAGCACTCCTCGACCTCGACGACGACGGCGAGCCGCGGCGGCTTGCCCTGCACCGAGAGGCGCTCCAGGAGCTCGGCGTCGCGCACGATCGCGGCGCGGCCGTTCACGCGCAGCGTCTCCTCCATCCCGGGCACGAGGAAGATGAGCCCCACGCGCGGGTTCTGGACGAGGTTGCGCATGCCGTCGAGCCGCTTGTTCCCCGGCCGGTCGGGGATCGCCAGGTGCGTGTCGTCCAGAACGAGGACGAAGCCCGGCGCATCGCCTTTGGGCGACACGTCGCAGCGCCCCTGGGCATCCGCCGTGGCCATCAGCAGGAACGGCGAGTGCGCGATCAAGGCGCGGCAGTGGGTGTCCAGCCGCCCGATCTGCTTCCGGAGCGCCATCTCGCTCGGCGCCCCGATCAGCGCGCGCAGCTCGCCCTCTGACGTCACCACATGCCGGAACGTGCCGTTCGTCACGGTGTCATCCCTCCCGCGTCAGGCCCCTCGGCGAACGCGCCACCGGGGCGCTGCCACTGGCTCCCCTCCCAGCTGCCATGCTCCTTCCCGCTCGGGTCTTGCGCCTGCATCTTACCTCGTGCAGCGGGAGGTCGATCAGCCCTTCACGGCCGATGGCCATGCCCACGTGGGGATTCGGGCCGGACGGGGAGGCGACTCGTCAGTGAGCGGCGACTGCGTGGTCGAGGATGAGGGGCACCGGGAGCCGGCAGGACGAGGAGCGGGGCGCCCGGCGGGTCCGAGCGTCCGCCCTGGACAGCTCAGCGCAGGTATACGGCCTTGAGCAGCTTGCTCGTGCCGTCGAAGCGGAGCACGGAGACCCGATCCAGGGTCACCGTCCCGGTCGCGCTGCGCTCGAGGTCGGTTTCCGCGCGCGTGAGACGCTTGACATTGGCCTCGTCTGCCGCGGCCCGGACCTGGTAGACCCAGAACTGGTCGCCCCCCACAGAGAATGTCCGCAGCGGCAGGCCAACGACTCGCGTGATGCCGAAGGCCGTGTCGAGGCCCACGGTGACCGGCGGGTTGTCGGCCTCGGCGACGCGTGCCCCCGGCAGCATGAGACCGCCTGAGAGCCCGAAGCCGGCCGGGGCCAGAATGAAGAAGGCCGCCAGGGCCAGCGGGCTCAAGAAGACGACCCCGCGCAGCCAGGTCACGAGGCTGAACGCTCCATCCCGTGTCATGTGCCTGCCCCCCTTCCCGCACAGGTGAGGAGCAAGCCTCGTGCCGGCCTTGAGACGCTGGCCCGTAGAGACATAAGGGGGGGTTAGCCGCCGCCCCTGCGGACAACTCTGGCGCCGACGCCAGGGGTCTGGCGCTGACGCAAGGGGGCGGCTGCCAGCCAAGATGCCGTATCGCCGCATCCCGGGGCGGGGGTGCCCGGGGGCATCGGGCCTTCGCCCCGGAGGTCGTGCGCACCGGCCGGTTCAGATCCACCGCCAGCACGCCGAGAAAGCGCCGGGCGGGGCTCGGGCCGCTCCGCTACTTGAGCGTGGCCGGGTGGAAAAGAAGCCACTGGTCGGCGCGGGGCGTCCAGGCGAGCCGGTCGCGCGTGGCGTAGATGTCCACCTGCTGCATGAGGAACACCCACGTGGCATCCTCGACCATCGCCCTGGCCAGGTCGCCGTAGATCTTCTTCCGCCGGGCGGCGTCGGTGGTGCTGCGCCCGAGGTCGAAGAGCTCGTCCACGCGCTCGTTCTTGTAGTAGAGCCCGCGCCCCTTGGAGGAGACCAGGTTGTAGAGCTCGTCGCCGTCCTGCATCGGGCCGCCGAGCCCCAGGAGATAGGCGTCCTGCATCTGCTTGCCGAGGTAGCGCTTGAAGTAGGCGCCCCACTCGGCCACCTGCACCCTGGGCTTGAAGCCGGCCTTCTGCCACTGCCCGCCCAGCGCCTCGGCGATCTCCTTGTCCCCCTGGTAGCGCCCCGCCGGCGACTCGAGGGTGATCTCGAGCCCGTCGGGGTAGCCCGCCTCGGCCAGCAATCGTTTCGCCTTCGCCGGGTCGTGGGCATAGCCCTTCACGGAGGCGTCGTAGCCGAACATGTTGGGCGTGAAGGGCCCCTGCTGGCGGCGCCCGTTGCCGTCCATCACGCTCTTGATGATGGCCTCCACGTCGGTGGCGTGGTTGAGCGCCTGCCTCACGCGGACGTCGGACAGAGGCTTCTTGAAGGCGTTGAGACCGAGATAGATGATCCACGTGCTGGGCACCCGGTGGACCTTGATACCCGCCACCCTGTCCAGCTCGCGCCCAAGGTTGGGCGGCACCGTGGTGATGAGGTCCACCTCGCCGTTGCGGAGCGCCGCCGCCCGCGTGAAGGGCTCCGGGATCGGCTTGTAGACGATGCGGCGGATCTTCGGCGCCCCGCGCCAGTGCCGGTCGAAAGCCTCCACGACCATGTGGTCGTCCTTGACGAGCTCGACGAACCGGAACGGGCCGGTGCCCACCGGGCGCAGCGCGAGCCCCGGGTTGCCCTTCTCGGCGGTGTACTTCGGCGGGACGATGGCGAAGTCGATGAGCCGGTTGATGAGCGGGGCGTAGGGATTCCTCGTGACCAGGTTCACCGTGTAGTCGTCGAGGACGTCGATCCGGACGACCTCGGAGACGGTGGCGCGGTTCGGCGACTTCTGCTCGGGGGCGAGCACCCGCTGGAAGGTGAACCGCACGGCCTCGGCGTTGAACGGCTCGCCGTTGTGGAAGACCACGCCTCGGCGCAGCTTGAACTGCCAGGTGCGATCGTCCAGGAGGCGCCAGGACTCGGCCAGCTCCGGCACGATGCGGTTGTCGGCGTCCCGCCCCACCAGCGAGTCGAACAGGCTCACACCCACCTGGGCCCGGATCGAGGACAGGTTCATGGTGGGGTCCAGGTTCTCTGGCGTCCACGGGATGGCGACGCGCAGCTCACCCTGGGCGGCGGCTGGATTCACGGGCAGGAAGGCGGAGAGCAGCAGAGCGGCGAGGCCGACGAGAAAACGGATCTTCATGACGGGCTCCTCACGGTTCTGACGACGGCGTCGAGATGCGCCTCCGGGGTGTCCAGCGGCAAGACGCATCCCGGCGCGACGATGAGGCCCAGGCCCCCGGTCTGGCGGACGGCATCCCGGACCTCGGCGGCGATGGCCGCCGCCGGCCCCTGCCTGAGCGTGGTCCACTCGGCCAGCCCGCCGACCGCCGCGCCCTTGAAACGCCGCTGCGCCTCGGCGAGGGAGGGCGCGGTCAGCCGGTCGTGCCAGTTGATGGCATGCGCGGGGAGGGCGGCGACCTCGTCGAAGAGGATGTCCTGGCCGTGGACGTGGAGCAGCGTGAAGGGCGACGCCCCCTCGATGGCCTCGAGGACGCGGCGCGTGTACGGGGCCGAGAAGCGCCGGTACTGCTCGACGGTGAGGACCTCGCGGCTCGCGGTCTGGCTGGCGAAGAAGATCCCGTCGGCTCCTGCCTCGAGCGCGGTGAGCGTGTAGCGGATCACCGTCTCGGTGATGGCATCCAGCGCGCGAAAGACTGCGTCAGGATCGGCGAGCAGATCCTCGGTGAGCCTGTCGCCCGCGAGCTTCCGCGCGATCGTGAGCGGCGAGAAGATGGTGTGTAGCACCGGGGTATCGTCCCCGCGGCCTCGCGCGATGAGTCGGAGCGCCTCCAGCTCGCGCCCCAGCGCTCCCGCGCCGGGGTCCAGGGGCTTGATCCGCGCCCAGTCGTCAAGCGAGCGGACGGCGTGCTCGGTACACTGCTTGGCGCCGCCGGGGGAGCCGGTGTAGGCGACCCGACATCCCCAGTCTTCCACGCAGTACACGCCGCTCGACATGATCTTGATGAGGTCGAGATCCCAGCGCCGGTGAAAGGCCAGCATGGCCTCGGCGAGGCCGGCCGCCGTGTGGTCCACGTCGGGCGCATGCCGCCAGAAGGCCACGGGCGGGTGATCCACGGGCTTCCGGGAGAGTGCCGCCTCGACCCGCTGGCGCTTGGTCATCGCGGTCACGCCGCCGAGTGTACCACCAGGGCGCCGCGCTCTCGGAGCCCGGCGCCGACGGCCCCGGCCACAGGTCACAGGACCCGGTAGAGGCGGACGGGGGCGTCCACGTTCTTGAGCGCCCGCGCCCCCAGGTCCTCCACCGGCACCTCCTGGCCCAGCCGCGCCCGCGTCGTCTCGCTGATGACGATCTCGCCGCCCTGCGCCACGGCCGCCAGGCGCGCGGCGAGATTGGTCGTGAGGCCGGAGGCGGTGTAGGTCCACCGCGTCCCGGCCCGCCCCTCGATCTTCGTGGCGCCGAGCAGCGCCGGGCCCGTGTTGATCCCGATGTGCATCGCCAGCGGCCCCGCCTGCCCCTCGAGCGCGGCGCCGAGCTCGCGCGCCCGGCGGTGGATCCCCCGGGCGGCGGCCACCGCGGCCCGGCCGTGGTCGCCCTCGTGGAAGATCACCATCAGGCCGTCGCCCGCCGTCTCGTTCACGTCCCCGCCGTGTCTCACGATCTCGTCGAGGAAGGCGCCGAAGTAGCGCTCCACGAGTGCGTCCAGCGCCTCGGGAGCCAGCGTGGAGGACAGCCGCGTGTAGCCGGTGATGTCGGCGAAGAGCACCGTGACGTCGGCCTCCCGCTTCTCGAGGGACGGCGCCTCGGGCGACTCCTCGATCAGCTCGCGCACCCGCTGCGGGACGAACTTCGCCAGGTTGGTGCGGATCAGCAGGCTCCGCTCGAGCTCGCGCGCGTAGTCGAGCACGCGGCGGTGGGCCTCCGCGTTGGCCACGGCCACCGCCGCCTGATCGGCGACGGCCTCGAGCAGCGCCAGGTCCTCGGCGGTGTAGGGCGCCTCCGAGCGCTTGGGCCCGAGGAGCAGCAGGCCGCGCACCTCGTCCTGGAAGCGGAGGGGCACCACCACCTCGGCCCCGAGGGCGGCGTAGGCGGTGGCCGCGCCCGCGCCCGCGCCGGCCACGCGCGGGTCGGCCGCCACCTGGTAGCGCGACAGCGCGCCCGGCACGGCCTCGAACACGGGGGCGAGCGCGGGCTCGATCGGCCCCACGAGAAGCCGCGCGGCGCGCGCGTGCATGGAGGTCTCGAGGGTCGTCGTCAGCCGGCGGGTGATCTCCTCCAGGTCCAGGAGGCTGCGCATGGAGCGCGCGAGCCCCTGGAGCGTCCGCACGTAGTCCAGCCGCTCGCGGAAGAAGGTTCGGTCCACGGCGCGCCTCACACGCTCCCGCAGCGGATTGAACAGGAGCACGACGACGAACATGAAGCCGGCCGAGAACCACGGCGAGCGCACGAGATCGGACTGGGCGAGCAGCGCGTTCGCCCCGGCGAGCAGGAGCGCGTACGCGCCCGTGATGAGGCCGGCCAGCGCCGTGTAGACCACCGATCGGCGGATCACGACCGTGGCGTCGAAGAGACGGTAGCGCACGGTGGCATAGGCGATGGCCGCGGGGTAGAGGAGGACCAGGGCCGAGCCGAGCTGCGGGTCCACCGGCCCCGCGTAGAGGTGGGTCAGCGGCCCGAGCATCAGCGTGTTCCAGAGGCCGAGCCCCAGCCCGATGCCCAGCAGCAGCACGGTGGTCTGCTGGTTGACGAGCGGAGAGGCTGCCCGGCGCCGCGTGTCGAGGAGGGCGGCGATCTTGATGGGGAACGAGATGACGGCGAGGCTCACCTGGAAGCCGAGCGAGACCCGGTAGAGCGTGCCCTCGGCGAGCCACTCCGGCGCCGCCAGGTACGCGACGCCGAAGACGGAGGTCGAGAGGATGCCCAGGGCGATGGCGGCGGCGTAGAGGCGTGGCGCCACACGGTGGCGGGCGAGCCAGGCCTCGCGCGGCGGGTTCGCGGGATAGGTGAGAAAGAAGACCCAGCCGTGGACCGGCAGCAGGACGCCGACCAGGCCCACGAGCGAGGCCCCCCACTTGGCGGGGCCGAGGACGGCCTCCGGCACGGCCGTGTTGGACACGGCCCAGAGGCACATGTACACGAGGAAGTACCGGTTGGGCCGGGCCGCGGGGTTCTGCCAGAAGACGAACACGCCGGTCGCGAGCATGACGGCGGAGACGAGGAAGTAGACGGCGAAGCGGTCCACGACGCGCTCCCAGGCGAGCGGGCGCGGGCCGATCTCGACAGTGAGCCGGCGGCCCGCTCGCTCGACGTCATATCGGATGGGGCGCGAGGGGTCGCGCACGCGCGCCATCAGCGTCACCGGCGAGCGGCCGTCCACGGCCACGAGGCGGTCGCCGAAGGCCAGGCCGGCCGCGCGCGCTGCCGGCTCGACGGGAAAGACGCGATAGTCCACCGCGAAGAAGAAGCCGGGGTACGGGCGGCCGACCTCCGCCGCCAGCCCGAGGCCCAGCGCGAGAAGGGCCGCGGCGCTCGCGGCCACGAGGACGGTGAAGCGCAGGTCTTGCCGCATCATCGAGCTCAGGGGATCATACCCCGCTGCGCTATACTCCTCCACCGTGACCACCGCGCCACGCTCCGTCACCGATCCGTGGTTCGAGGCCCTGATCGCCCCGCGGGCCATCGCCGTCCTCGGGGCCTCCGATGACCCCGTCAAGATCGGCGGCCGACCGCTCGCCTTCCTGCTCCGTCACGGCTACCGCGGCGGGCTCTTCCCGGTGAACCCCACGCGCGCCACGGTGCAGGGCCTGCCCGCCTTCCCGAGCCTCGACGCCCTCCCGTCAGCCGTGGACCTCGCCATCGTCGTCGTGCCGGCCGAGCGCGTGCTGGAGACACTCGGGGCGGCGGCCGCCGGGGGCGTGCGGGTCGCCATCGTGTTCAGCAGCGGCTTCGCCGAGGGGGGCGAGGCCGGCCGCCGCGAGCAGGCGCGCATCGGCGAGCTGGCGCGGCGCACGGGCCTGCGCGTGCTCGGACCCAACTGCCAGGGCTTCGCCCATCTGCCCTCGCGTCTGCTTGCCACCTTCGCCTCCTCCTTCCTCGACGAGACGCTCCACGTGGGCCCCGTCGCCATGGTCAGCCAGTCGGGCGCCATGGCGGGCATGCTCTACGAGATGGCGCGCGACACGAGCCTCGGCTTCAACTACTGGGTCAGCACCGGCAACGAGGCCGACCTCCAGGCAGCCGAGATCCTCGCCGAGGTGGTGGAGGACCCGGAAACACGCGTGGCCCTCTGCTACCTCGAGGATGTGAAGGATGCCGCGCGGTTCCGGGAGGCGCTCGGCCGGGCGCATCGCCGAAACGTCCCCGTCTTCGTCCTCAAGACCGGCCGCACCGCCGAGGGCCGCCGGGCCGCCCGCTCTCACACCGGCGCGCTGGCGGGAGAGGATGCCGTGTACGACGCCGTCTTCAGGGAGTGGGGCGCGATCCGCGCCGCCGACCCCGCGGATCTCCTCCACCTGCCCCAGGCCTTCCTGCGCTATCGCCAGGCGGGGCCCCGCGTCGCCATCCTTTCCAACTCCGGCGGGCTCGGCGTGCTCTCGGTGGATCTCTGCGCCGATCTCGGCCTCGTGCCCGCGGTGTTCACCGTGGAGACGACGGCGGGGCTGCGGGCCGCGCTCCCGATCTTCGCCGCGCCCCAGAACCCCGTGGACCTCACGGCCCAGCTCCTGTCCGACCCGGGCATGCTCATGCGCGTGCTGCCACTCCTCGAGGGCGATCCCGGCGTGGACATGATCGTCTTCCAGGTCGCGCTCTTCGGCGCGGCCAGCGACGTGGCCCGCTTCGTCGGCGACGTGGCGGCCGTGGCGCAGCGCACGAGCAAGGTCGTGGCGGTGTCCTGCCCCCAGCGTCACATCGTGGAGCGCTTCCGTCAGGCTAGCGTGCTCGCCTTCGACGATTCGACCGTCGCGCTCCGGTCCCTGGCCTGTCTGGCTCACGCCACGCGGCAGCGCTCACGCTGCCTGGCGCGCACGACCGCCATCGTCGGGCCGCCGCCGCCCGCGCCGCCCATCCCGCGCGCGCGGGCCTCGGCCCATGGCTTCCTCAGCGAGTGGGAGAGCCGCCGCCTGCTCGAGCCCTTCGGGCTGCCGCTGGTCCAGAGCGCCCTCTGCGCCGATCCGGACGAGGCCGCCCGCGTCGCGGAGAGGCTCGGCTACCCGGTCGTCGTCAAGATCTGCTCGCGCGATCTTCCCCACAAGTCCGAGGCGGGCGGCGTGGCGCTCGGACTGACGGACGCGCGGGCGGTCGCCGAGGCCTGTCGCCGCATCCGGGCCTGCGTCGCCGAGCGCGCACCGGGCGCGGCCGTGGAGGGGTTCCTCGTGCAGCGGCATGCGGCCGGGTCGCTCGAGCTGGCCTTGGGGGTCAAGACCGACCCGGTCTTCGGCCCCGTGGTGCTGGTCGCCGCGGGCGGGATCCTCGTGGAGGCGCTCCGTGACTTCCGGCTGCTGCTGCCGCCCATCGACCGGGCGGCGGCCGAAGAGGCACTGCGCGGGCTGCGCGTGGGCCCACTCTGGGACGGGGCGCGCGGGAGCGCGCCGCTCGATCTGCCGGCGGCGGCCGATCTCCTGGTGAGGCTGGGCGTGGCCACGCAGGCTCTCGGCGGAGCGGTCGCCGAGATCGACCTGAATCCGGTGCTCGTGGGCCCCCGGGACGCGGGGGCCACGGTACTCGACGCCCTCGTCCGCCTCACGGTCGCGCCGCGCTGAGGGCGCGCGCCATGACAACCCCGCTCACTGATTGCTTGACAGGAGATGCGCGAGAGGACTGTACTGGTGATGCGACCGGGTGGCGTGGAGTCCCCCGGCGCGCCGAAACGCATATGGAGGTGATGGGTGGACACTCCGCCGGACTCGGAGGCCGCGTCACCGGAGGCGCGCTGACCCCGTCGGGAGATCTGGGCGGGATCGCCACTCCGGTGACGCTCGATGGCACCATCTGAACGAAGACCCGGCGCTCGCCGGGCTGCGCGGCGGGAGCCGCGCGGCACCCAAAGGGGGGGCATGGGCGGGAGTGATACTCCCGCCCGCCCCGACTTCCTCGCGATCGGCCTCTGCACCCCGGCTCCGACCTTCGCGACGATCCCTGTCAACAACTTGGACTCACGCTGACAAATCGCGAGACCCTCACCCCCGCCCGGCGGCCGCCCCGGTCACCCGGCGCGCAAGAAATGCAAGGCTTCTCGGGCCGATAGCGTCTGCAGAGACTGCGCGGGGGAAGCGGGCACCGGAATTGCTCTGAATTCCTCTGTAGGGTGCGCAGCGGGGCCGAGCGGTCTCGGCATGCCGGGCAAGGCGGAATGCCGCATCAGCCTTCGCGCCGAGCCCCGGCAAGAACGCGGCGCGATCGAGATGGCGCAGACAAAGGGATAGAAATGCCTCGGGTTTCGCGCTAGATTCGTTCGAGTTGTGTCACGGTACGGCGGGAGCGGCAAGCGAATGAGCAGCGGCCAGAACGGGAGGCAACGGTGGGCGTGAGATCGAGGGTCCTGGCGGGCGGACGGACGGCGGCGATGCTCTTCGGCGGGCTGGCTCTTGCCCTCGGCGGCTGCGGCAGCCTGTCGGGAGGGATCCACACTGATGCGCTCGCGCTCGCTGCGCCGCCATCCATCGGGGCAGAGGCGACCCCGGAGGAGAGCGTCGCCTTGGTGACTGTCCCGCCGGGGGCGGAGGTCGAGGCGGCGGTGGAGGTCGAGGCGGCGGTGGAGGTCGAGGCGGCGGTGGAGGCCGACGCGGCGGTGGAGGTCGGGGCGGCGGTGATGACCGACGCGACGGCCGTCGAGCCCGCAGCTGCGCCGGATCAGGCTCTGGCCGCCGGCGAGAGCGCCCCCGCGCCGGAGGCCTTCGAGATCGTGAGCATCGAGCCGCTCACCGACGAGCACCTCTCGCCGATGATCCTGGCTCTGGCCGACGCCGAGACCGTCGCCCAGCAGGCTCCGGGCAGCCGCCCCTCGTCGCAACCGCCGCTGGAGCCCGCCATCGAGGAGTACGACCCGTGGGAGCCCTTCAACGAGGCGATGTTCACCTTCAACCGGAACCTGGACCGGTACGCCCTCAAGCCCGCGGCGCAGGCCTACAACTTCGTCGTGCCGGACGAGCTGCAGCAGATGATCGACCGCGGCTTCGACAACATCCGCGTGGTGCCGCGCCTGGTGAATAACCTCCTGCAGGCCAAGTGGGCGGGAGCCGGCCGCGAGATCGCCCGCTTCCTCATCAACTCCGTCGTCGGGATCGGCGGCCTCTGGGACATGGCCAAGCAGGAGTGGGGCATCGAGAAGAGCAACGAGGACTTCGGCCAGACTCTCGCCGTCTGGGGCTCGGGGCCGGGGCCCTATCTGGTGCTGCCGTTCGTGCCGCCCATGACGGTCCGCGACGGGATCGGCCTGGCCGTGGACGGCGCGCTGGATCCCCTGAGCTACTTCCTGCCCTTCATCTGGGATCGCTTCGCCATGACGGCGGGCGACATCATCAACGCGCGCTCGCTCAATCTGGAGCTCTTCGAGGGCGTGGAGGAGACCACGGTGGACCTCTACACCGCGGTCCGCAACGCCTACCTGCAGCGGCGCGCCCGCCAGATCAAGGAGTAGTCGGGGCGCTCCGGGAGCGCCGTCGCTTCCCGGCTCAGGTCGATCCCGGCTGCCGTCAGCCCCGCCCGCCCAACCGGCCGAGCGCCCGCGCGGCGGCGCGGGCCTTCTTGGGCGCCCGCCGGGGATTGCCCTTCTTCTCCGCCGGCGGGCGGTCGTCGTCCTCGTCCTTCTCCTCGGGCCGGTCCGCCCGTGGCGCCGCCGACGGGGCGCGCAGGCGCCCGATCCTCTCGAGGAAGTCGTCGGCGGTGATGGCGACGGCGCCCGCGCGAGCGGCCGCGCTCCTCACCTCGCGGTCGTTGGACACGACAGCGCCCCCGCCGGCCGCCATGCGGGCCAGCACGCGGTCGGCCGTCTCCCGCGCGCTGGAGAAGACCACGCGCACCCCCATCCCACCTGACGTGGCCCCGCCCGCCCCCGCCCCGTCGAAGACCACCGTGAACTGATCGCCCGAGGTGCCGGCGGCTCCGGCCAGGAGGTGGCAGAGAGCCGCCCGCCCGGAGGCCAGGCTTTCCTTCTCCCGCGAGGCCAGTGCCGGGGAGCGCCGGATCACGTTGTAGCCGTCCACCAGCCAGCGCATGGCCTCGCTATTGTACCCTCCGCGATACCCGATGACGCACTGCTCTACACGGGTTCCGCCCGGCCTTGGGAATATTCTCCCAAGCACTAAATAAAGGTTGACTCCCTCGGGTACACCACAATATCTTGGGCATCGCCCCTTAAACCGCGGCGCCCGAGATATCTGCTTCAGGAGGCTTCCATGAAGATCACCCGCCGGTTCACCCGCGAGGGCCAGAGTCCCTATGCCGGGATCGAGTTCGACCAGCGCAACTCAGAGATCAGGAACCCGGATGGCTCGACGGTCTTCCGTCAGGAGGGCATCTCGGTGCCTGCAGCCTGGTCGCCGGTGGCCACCGATATCCTGGCCCAGAAGTACTTCAGGAAGTCGGGGGTCCCGCAGACCGGCCCGGGGGGCAGGCCCCTCGTCGACGCGGAGGGGCGCCCCGTCCTGGGCGGCGAGCGGGACGCCCGGCAGGTCTTCCACCGTCTGGCCGGGTGCTGGACCCAGTGGGGCGAGCGCCACGGCTACTTCGACAGCCATGCCGACGCGCAAAACTTCTACGACGAGCTCTGCCACATGCTGGCGGCCCAGGTCGCGGCGCCCAACTCCCCGCAGTGGTTCAACACGGGGCTCCACTATGCCTACGGCCTCACGGGGCCCGCGCAGGGGCACTACTACGTGGACCCGGAGACGGGCACGCTGACGCGCGCCACCTCCGCCTACGAGCGCCCGCAAGTGCACGCCTGCTTCATCCTCTCCGTGGCCGACGACCTCGTCAACGACGGCGGCATCATGGACCTCTGGACGCGCGAGGCCCGCATCTTCAAGTACGGATCGGGCACGGGGAGTAATTTCTCCGCGCTGCGCGGGGAGAACGAGCCGCTGTCGGGCGGCGGCAAGTCCTCGGGGCTCATGTCCTTCCTCAAGATCGGCGACCGCGCGGCCGGCGCCATCAAGTCCGGCGGCACCACGCGGCGCGCGGCCAAGATGGTCTGCCTCGACCTCGATCACCCGGACGTGATGGAGTTCATCCGCTGGAAGGTCGTCGAGGAGCAGAAGGTCGCGGCGCTCGTGGCCGGCTCCCGCCTGGCCAAGCGCCGGCTCCAGGCGGTGATGACAGCCTGCCGGGTGGGCGAGCGGATCGAGGCCGATCCCAGGCAGAACCCCGGGCTGCGCGCGGCGCTCCGCGAGGCACGGGCGGCCATGGTGCCGGAGGCGTACGTCCAGAAGACGCTGCAGCTGGCGGCCCAGGGCGTGACCGAGCTGGCGTTCCCGGAATACGACACGGACTGGGACAGCGACGCCTATCTCACGGTCTCCGGCCAGAACTCCAACAACAGCGTCCGGATCCCCAACCGCTTCTTCGAGGTGCTGGAGCGGGACGGCGAGTGGGCGCTCGTGCGCCGCACCGACGGCCAGGTGTCCCGGCGCGTCCCGGCCCGCCGGGTCTGGGACGAGATCGCGCTTGCCGCCTGGGCCTGCGCCGACCCCGGGCTGCAGTACGACACCACGATCAACGAGTGGCACACCTGCCCCGAGGACGGCCGCATCAACGCCTCGAATCCGTGCATCACCGGCGACACCCTGGTGGCCACAGCCGACGGCTGGCAGCGGATCGACGCACTCGTCGGCAAGACGGCCCGGATCGTCGGCGCCGACGGCCAGCCGCATCTCGTCACCAAGATCTTCCCCACGGGCCGCAAGCCCGTCTTCGAGCTGACCACGCGCTCGGGCTACCGCGTCCGCATCACCGGCGACCACCGCGTGCTCACGGTGGGGCGCGGGGACGTGGCGGTCCGCGACCTCACGCCGGACGACCGGCTGATCCTCCAGGGGCCCGGGTTCGGCCGCCGGACACTGGCCGAGAACCTCGCCCTCGGCATCGGCGTGTCCGTCGGGGACGGCTGCCTCACGAGAGCCATGATCGGCAGCCGGGAGCAGCACTCCATCATCCTGACGATGCACGCCGACGAGAGCGCGGTGCTGGCCTCCGTCGCGCAGGCCGTCAACGAGCGGAAGGCCGCCCTCAAGGCGGTCGGCTCGGCGGGCAGGAACGACGGTGTGCAGGTCACGCGCGGCGCAACGGGCGCCCGCCTGGCCTTCGGCTCCCGTCCCGTGGTGGATCTGTTCCGCCACTTCGCCGTTCTCGACGAGGGATCGGAGAGGAAGCGCTTCACCCCGGCGGTATTCGAGCTGGACAGGCCCGCGCTAGCCGCCGTCCTCAGGGGGCTCTTCACCGCTGATGGAACAGTCGCGAACTACGGAGAGAAGTCGCAGTACGTCTCCCTCGACTCCTCCTCCGAGGAGCTGCTCCGCCAGGTGCAGCTCCTGGTGCTCTCCTTCGGGATCAAGTCCAAGCTCTACGACGGGCGCCGCGGCGACACGACGACGGCGATGCTGCCCGACGGCCGCGGCGGGAGCCGCGAGTACCCCGTGCAGCCCATGTTCTCGCTCAGGATCAGCCGCTCCTCGCGCTTCATCTTCGAGCGCGAGATCGGCTTTCACGCCGAGAGCGCGAAGGCCAAGGCCCTGGTCCGGCTCAACGCCCAGGTGGGCGCATACCGGGACGAGCTGACAGACCGGGTCGCCTCCATCGAGCCGGCCGGAGAGGAGGAGGTCTTCGACCTCACCGAGGAGGCCACGCAGCACTTCGTGGCCGGGGGGCTCGTCGTCCACAACTGCTCCGAGTACCTCTTCCTGGACGACACGGCGTGCAACCTGGCGAGCGTCAACCTGGTCAAGTTCCTCCGCGAGGACGGCTCCTTCGATGTGGAGGGCTTCCGCCACGCCTGCCGGCTGTGGACCATGGTGCTCGAGATCAGCGTGCTCATGGCCGCCTACCCGAGCCCGACCATCGCCCAGAAGAGCTGGGAGTTCCGCACCCTCGGCCTCGGCTACGCCAACATGGGCACCGTGCTGATGCGCAAGGGCATCCCCTACGACTCCTCCGAGGCCGTGGCGACCTGCGGCGCGCTCACGGCCATCATGCACGGCGAGGCGTATGCGACCTCGGCCGAGATGGCCCGCGACCTCGGGCCCTTCCCCGGCTTCGTCCGGAACCGGGAGCCCATGCTGCGCGTGATGCGCAACCACCGGCGCGCCGCCTACGACGCCGAGCCGAGCCGGTACGAGGGGCTCAGCATCACGCCCCTCGGCATCGACCCCGGGCACTGCCCGGCCCCACTGCTGGAGGCCGCGCGCGAGACCTGGGACCGGGCGCTGGCGCTGGGCGAGGCCCACGGCTACCGCAACGCCCAGGTCACCGTACTGGCGCCCACGGGCACCATCGGCCTCGTGATGGACTGTGACACCACGGGCATCGAGCCGGACTTCGCCCTGGTGAAGTTCAAGAAGCTGGCGGGCGGCGGGTACTTCAAGATCATCAACCAGAGCCTGCCCGTGGCGCTGCGGACCCTGGGCTACGCCGAGGGCCAGATCGACGACATCATCGCCTACTGCGTCGGGCGCAAGACCCTCCGCGGCGCCCCGGCCATCAACCACGACACGCTCCGGGCGCGGGGCTTCGACGAGGCCGGCATCGCCCGCGTGGAGGCGGCGCTCGAGGGTGCCTTCGACATCACGTTCGCCTTCAACGCCTGGATCCTCGGCGAGCGCTACGCGGCCCAGCAGCTCGGGCTCAACGAGGCCCGGCTGGCGGAGTGGAACGGCAACCTCCTCCGGGCGCTCGGCTTCACGCCGGCCGAGATCGAGGCCGCCAACGACTACTGCTGCGGCACCATGACCGTCGAGGGGGCGCCGCACCTCGCTCCCACGCACCTGCCCGTCTTCGACTGCGCCAACCGCTGCGGCAGGAAGGGCCAGCGCTTCATCCCCGTGGCCGCGCACATCAAGATGATGGCCGCCGCCCAGCCCTTCCTCTCCGGGGCCATCAGCAAGACCATCAACATGCCGGCCGACTCCACCGTCGAGGACGTCAAGCAGGCCTACCACGCCTCGTGGCGGAGCATGCTCAAGGCGGTGGCCCTCTACCGCGACGGCTCCAAGCTCTCCCAGCCACTCAATGCGGTGGCGGACGAGGAGGAGGCTGCGGCGGCGGACGTGGAAGCCGTGGCCGAGAAGATGACCGAGCGGGTGGTGACCCAGTACCTGCGCGAGCGGCACAAGCTCCCCGACCGCCGCTCCGGCTACACCCAGAAGGCGGTGGTGGGCGGCCACAAGGTCTATCTCCGGACGGGGGAGTATCAGGACGGGACGCTGGGCGAGGTCTTCCTCGACATGCACAAGGAGGGCGCCGCGTTCCGCTCGCTCATGAACTGCTTCGCCATCGCGATCTCGCTCGGACTCCAGCACGGCGTGCCGCTGGAGGAGTTCGTGGACGCCTTCGTCTTCACCCGCTTCGAGCCCAACGGCATGGTCACGGGTAACGACCGGATCAAGATGGCCACCTCCGTGATCGACTACGTCTTTCGCGAGCTGGCCATCAGCTACCTCGGGCGCACCGACCTCTCGCATGTGGCGGCGGAGGACCTGCGCGGCGACACGATGGGGAGCAAGGCCGGCCAGGGCCCGGTGCCGCGGCCGCCCGTCGCCCCGCCGGCCGCGCCCTCCACCATGCGGGCGACGCCGACGACGACGACCGGCAGGGCCGCCTCTC
>JACPIQ010000026.1 GCA_016188005.1 Candidatus Rokuibacteriota bacterium
GGCGGGGGAGAACAAGGTGATGGTGGCCCACAGCGGCCGCGTCCGGGTGAAGGTGGATGCGACGCACGGGGCCATCGCCGTCGGCGACCTGCTCGTCACGAGCCCGACGTCGGGCCACGCCATGCGATCCACGCCCGTGAGTGTGTCGGGGATCGCGATGCATCGCCCGGGCACCGTCCTGGGGAAAGCGCTGGAGCCGTTCGCCGAGGGCCAGGGGGAGATCCTCGTCCTGCTGACGCTGCAGTAGGCCGACCTGCGAGGCTGGCCCGGATCCGCGTGCACAGGAGGGCTTCCCGGCTGCTACTATCGGGCGGGAGGCCTTCCATGAGTGAGCCCGCTCGGGGCCAGCGGTGACCGTGAGGCTCGTGGTCCCGGTCGTGCTGCTCCATCTCGCCGCGGGGTGCGGCGCCATGGCCCAGGGCGTGTCGCCGGCGGTGATCGACCCCACCGTGAGGACGGAGATCCAGCGCGGCAGCGCGCGCGTGATCGTGCGGCTGCGCCTCCCCGCGGAGTTCAGGCCCGAGGGCGAGCTGCCGGGCCCCGCGGCGGTGGCGGCCCAGCGATCAGCGATCGCCGCAGGCCAGCGGGCCGTCCTGGCGCGGCTCGCCGGCACGCGCTTCACGGTCGCGCGCATGTACTCGACGACCCCGTTCCTCGCCCTGGAGATCCGTCGGGATGCGCTGGCCGCGCTGGAGCAGATGAGCGATCTCGTCGTCAGGGTGAGCGGCGACGAGCTGGCCGCGCCCGGCGGCGGCGCCGCGCCCGCGGGGCCATCCGGGCAGCCTCGATGAGCCGCCCGTGGCCATGACGGGCACCTCCTGGCTGAGGCTTGGCGCCGGAGTGGCCGGCGTCCTGGTCCTGCTCGCTCTCGTCCTCCGCTCCCCGACGCCGTCCTCATCCGCCGGCGGCGACGGAATCGCTGAGGACCGGGTGCGCCAGACGGTGGATACCGGGGGTCGCGCCCGCGTCATCGTCAGGCTCCGCATGCCGGCGGCCCCGTTCACGGCGGAGGGGCATCACCCCAGCCGGGCCAGCGCCCTCGCCCAGCGGGGCGACATCACCTCGGTCCAGTCGACCGTCCTGTCGAAGCTCCTGCACACCAGCACCCGCCTCGTCCACAAGTACGAGACGGTGCCGTTTCTCGCCCTCGAGGTGGACCGGGCCGCCCTGGCGGAGCTCGAGGCGCAGAGTTTCCACGTCGCGCGTGTCGTCGAGGACGAGCTCGCCCCTCCCGCGCTGGCCCAGAGCGCTCCCCTCGTCGAGGCCGACCAGGCTTGGGCCCAGGGATATGACGGCACCGGGCGGGTGATCGCGATCCTCGACACGGGCGTGGACTCCACCCATCCCTTTCTCGCCGGCAAGGTGGTCGAAGAGGCCTGCTACTCTCGGAACGTGGCTCAGGATGGAGCCACGACCGTGTGCCCGAACGGAGGCACGCAGCAAACAGGTGCCGGGGCCGGACGTAACTGCTCCGTCTCGGGGTGCGACCACGGCACGCATGTCGCCGGCATCGCCGCGGGAAACGGCGCCGGGGCGGGACAATCCTTCTCCGGTGTCGCCCGGGGCGCGAACCTCATGGCGGTCCAGGTCTTCTCGCGCTTCGACAGTGCCAGCAACTGCGGATCCTCGGCCCCCCCCTGTGTGCTCAGCTACAGCAGCGATCAGATCGCGGGGCTCGAGCGTGTGTACAACCTCCGCTCCAGCCACAACTTCGCGTCCGTGAACATGAGCCTCGGCGGCGGACTCAACTCCACGAACTGCGACGACGACAGCCGGAAGCCGATCATCGACAACCTTCGGTCCGTGGGGATCGCCACCGTGATCTCCGCGGGGAATGACGGGAGCCGCAGCCAGCTCGGCAAGCCCGCCTGCATCTCCTCGGCGGTGAGCGTCGGATCGACGACCAAGACCGACCAGGTGTCGAGCTTCTCGAACGCCGGCACGATCCTGTCCCTCTTCGCGCCCGGGTCGTCCATCAACTCCTCCGTGCCCGGTGGCGGCTTCGCCAGCTGGAACGGCACCTCCATGGCGGCGCCGCACGTCGCGGGCGCCTTCGCGATCCTGAAGCAGGCCGCTCCGACGGCCTCCGTCACCGCGCTCCTCACGGCGCTGCAGGACACGGGGCAGTCGATCACGGACACGCGCTCGGGGGGGAGCGTGACGAAGCCGCGCATCCGCGTCGCGGCGGCGCTGCCCCAGTTCATCGCGGCGGGCGCAACCCTGACGGTGTCGAAGGCCGGGACCGGCAGCGGCACGGTGGCGAGCAGCCCGGCGGGCATCAGCTGCGGCGCGACCTGCGCGGCCGGCTTCGCGGGGGGCGCGACGGTCACGCTCACTGCGACGCCAGCGGCCGGGTCGACGTTCGGGGGCTGGAGCGGCGGCGGGTGCAGCGGCACGGGCACCTGCAGCGTGACTCTGACGGGGAACACCACGGTCACGGCCACGTTCAACCTGGGCGGCGTCTCGCTGGCCGTGGTCCGGGCGGGAACGGGCAGCGGGACGGTGACCAGCAGCCCGGCCGGCATCAGCTGCGGCACGACCTGCTCGGCGCCCTTCGCCAGCGGCACCCTGGTGACGCTCACGGCGACGGCCGCCACGGGCTCGACCTTCGCCGGCTGGAGCGGCGGGGGATGCAGCGGCACGGGCTCCTGCGTGGTGACCCTCACCGCCACCACGACCGTGACGGCGACGTTCAACCCCCTCGGGCTGACGGGCGACACGCGTTCCAGCCCCATCGTCATCTCCACCAGCTCCTTCTCCGAGACGAGGGACACCGCCAGCTACACATCTGCCGCGGACGACCCCGCCCACTCGTGCACGGGCCAGGCCGACGGGCACACGATCTGGTACCAGTACACGCCGAGCACCTCGGGCCAGCTCACTGCCAACACGTTTGGCAGCAGCTACGACACGGTCCTCTCCGTCCACGTGGCCTCCACGCTCGCGGAAGTGCCCGGGGCCTGTCAGGACGACTACGCCCCGCCCGCCGACCTCACGTCGCGCGTGGTCGGCAATCTGGTGGCGGGCACCACCTATCTGATCGAGGTGTCGGCGTACGGGAGCACGGACGGGGGCACGCTGGCGCTCTCGGTGGACTTCGTCTCGGTGGCGCCGCTGGCCGGAGACGAGCGGGCCTCTCCCATCGCCATCTCCAGCAACTCGTTCTCGGACACCCGCGACACGCAGAGCTACACGTCGGCGGCGGATGACCCGGTGCACTCCTGCACGGGCCTGGCGGACGGGCACACGATCTGGTACCGTTTCGCCCCGAGCGCGGCGGGCACCGCCAGCATCAGCACGAGCGGGAGTAGCTACGACACGGTACTGTCGGTGCATCTGGCCTCGACACTCGCCGAGGTGGCCGGCGGCTGCAACGACGACGTCGCGTCCGGCAATCTCACCTCGCAGGCGGAGGTGGCGCTGGCCGCGGGCACGGAGTACCTCGTCCAGGTGTCGTCCTACTGGACGGGCCCGGGCGGCACGCTGAACCTGGCGTTCGGCTTCACCTCGACCCCGACGCTCACGGTGGCCAAGACGGGCACCGGCAGCGGCACGGTCGCGAGCAGTCCCGCGGGGATCAGCTGCGGTGCCACCTGCGCGGCGAGCTACGCCAGCGGGACAGCGGTGACGTTGACCGCCGCACCGGCCGCGGACTCCACCTTCACCGGCTGGAGCGGCGGCGGCTGCACCGGCACCGGTGCCTGCACCGTGACGCTCACCGCCGCGACCTCCGTCACCGCCACCTTCACACTGCTGACCTTCTCCCTGACGGTGACGAGGACGGGCACCGGCAGCGGCACGGTCACGAGCAGCCCCGCGGGAATCAGCTGCGGCGTCACGTGCGCGGCGAGCTACGCCAGCGGGACAGCGGTGACGTTGACGCCGACGCCGGCGGCCGCCTCCGCCTTCACCGGCTGGAGCGGTGGCGGCTGCACCGGCACCGGTGCCTGCACCGTGACGCTCACCGCCGCGACCTCCGTCACCGCCACCTTCACGCTGGTGACCTTCCCCCTGATGGTCACGAAGGCCGGGGCCGGGGGCGGCACGGTCACCAGCAGCCCCGCGGGAATCAGCTGCGGCGCTGCCTGCGCGGCGAGCTACGCCAGCGGGACAGCGGTGACGCTGACGGCGACGCCGGCCGCGAACTCCACCTTCGCCGGGTGGAGCGGGGCGGGATGCAGCGGCACCGGCCCCTGCACCATCACCGTGACGGCCGCGGCGGCCGTGACGGCGGCGTTCGACCTGAGTTTCTTCACGTTGACGGTGGCCATGGCCGGCTCCGCCGACGGCACCGTGGTGAGCAACCCGCTGGGCATCACGTGCGGCTCCACCTGCGCGTGGACGTACGCCGCCGGCACGGTGGTGACGCTGACGGCCACGGCGCCGGCCGGCGCGGCCTTCTCCCGGTGGGGGGGCGCCTGCAGCGGGACCGCGCCGTCGTGCACCGTCACGCTCGATGCGGCCCGGTCCGTCACGACGACCTTCTCGCAGGAGTTCACCGACCCTGCGGTGACGGCGACGAGCACCCTCGTCAAGGCCGCCCACATCACCGACCTTCGCTCGGCGATCGGCGCGCTCCGCGCCCACCTCGGGCTCTCGCCGTTCAGCTGGACCGATCCGACGCTCGTCGCCGGCGCGACGGCGATCAGCGCCGTCCATGTCCTCGAGCTCCGCACGGCCCTGGCCCAGGCCTATGCGGCGGCGGGGAGCGCCAGCCCCACCTACACGGACCCCACCCTCACGACGGGGCAGACGGTGGTCAAGCGCGCGCACCTGATCGAGCTGCGTAATGCCGTGCGGGCGCTCGAATGAGCCGGGGGCGCCGCCCCGCGCGCCGCCGCCAGATTGGCGTGGACACCCGAAATCGGTCTGCTATAATCCCGCCGGACAAAGGCCGGCGGTGCGGGCCTCATCTCTAATACAAGTCAAGACGGGAGCCGCCCGGAGGGACCATTCATGGCATGGATGGCCACGACGCCATGGGGCGACGAGGAGCATCTGCTGCGCAGCCACCCCGACGACGGCGCAGAGGGCGTCGAGGGCGAGGATGACCTCGACGACGAGCTGGAGGACGACGAGGACGACCTCGACGACGACTTCGACGACGAGGATGACCTCGACGACGATTTCGACGAGGACGACGAGGACGAGGACGAGGAGGAGGACGAGGCCGAGTAGCGAGCGGACGCACAGCGAACCCCTCTCCGGGAGGCATCTATGGCACTGACAAGCGGCGAAGGCGTGCTGTTCCTCCTGAGGTGGATCCACTTCCTGGCCGGTATCACCTGGATCGGCCTGCTCTACTACTTCAACTTTGTCCAGACCCCGTTCTTCGCGGAGACCGAGGCGCCGGTGCGCGCGGGCGCCATCCAGAAGCTGGTGCCGCGCGCCCTCTGGTGGTTCCGGTGGGGCGCGATGTTCACCTTCCTCTCCGGCTGGCTGATCATCCTGGACCGGATCGGCCGGGGCGGCTTCTTCGCGGGCTCCTACGGCTGGGCCATCCTGCTCGGCGGGCTGCTGGGCTCCATCATGTGGGCGAATGTCTGGTTCGTGATCTGGCCCAAGCAGAAGATCGTGATCCAGAACGCCCTCGACACGGGGGCGGGCAAGCCCGCGAATCCCGCGGCCGCCCCCGCCGGCGCCCGCGCGGGGCTCGCCTCGCGCACCAACACGCTCTTCTCGATCCCCATGCTCTTCTACATGGGCGCCGCCACGCATCTCCCCACTCCGACCGTGCCGCGGTCGGGCGCCGCCTTCTGGATCGTGGTGCTCGTCATCATGGCCGCGGTGGAGATCAACGCGCTGGCGGGCAAGCCGGGCACGGCGACCACGAAGCCCCTCGGCACGGTGAAGGGCACGCTCTGGGCGGGCTTCATCCTGGCCGCGATCTTCTATCTCTGGTTCGAGATGATGCGCTAGCAGGCCCCCGCCCTGCGGGGGCGGGGGAGGGGGCGCCCTCCCCCGCTCGATGCCGGACGCGCCGACCCGCCGCGGGGCTACCGGAGGAAGGCCGCCAGGTCGGCGACGCTGCCGGCCAGATCGGGTCGCGGCAGCATGACCCTGGAGGTCCGCTTCGGGGTGTAGCCCGGCGGGTAGCCCGCCCGCAGCACGCGGGCTTCCAGCAACGCCGCGGAGGCGCCCTTCACCGCCGGCCCCACGGGCCCGACCTTCTCGGGATCCCGGTGGTGACACTGCACGCACTGGGCGAGCCACACCTGCCGCCCTTTCTCGGGATCTCCGGCGCGCAGCGCCCCCGGAGCGCCCGGGGCCGGCTGAGGGACGGCTGAGCCGCTGGGGGGCGCCGGCGTCGGCTCCTCCCCGCAGGCGGCCAGCAGGAGCGAGACGGCGCACAGGAGTCCGACCGTCGCGCGCGCGCTCCTCCCTCGATGTCCTCCCGCCACGATACCCACCGCCGACGGACGCTAGCGAGGGCAGCGCTCGCTGTCAAGCGAGCGCGCGCGGGCGCGTCACGCGCGAGCATGCCCGGATTGGGGTACACTGACGACCTCAGGAGGACCGTCTCGAATGCCGCAGCCCTCTTGGCTCCGCATCGAGGGAGCCAGGCAGAACAATCTGAAGAACATCTCGCTGGACATCCCCCACGACCGCGTGACGGTGATCACCGGCGTGTCCGGCTCGGGCAAGTCCTCCCTCGCATTCGACACGCTCTTCGCCGAGGGGCAGTGGCGCTACGTGGAGTCCCTCTCCACCTACGCGCGCATGTTCATCGAGCGGCTGGACCGTCCCGACGTGGACCGCATCGAGCACATCCGCCCCGCCATCGCCATCGAGCAGAAGAACCCGGTCCGCACCGCCCGCTCCACCGTGGGGACCGCCACCGAGCTGCACGACTACCTGCGCCTCCTCTTCGCGCGCATCGGGCGCGTGCACTGCCCCCGCTGCGGCAGCGAGGCGCGCAGCGACTCCGCCGAGAGCGTGGCCGAGGCCCTCATCCGCGAGCACCCGGACGCCCGCGCCCTCGTCTGCTTTCCGCTCTCCGCCGCGGCGGGCTCGACGCCGCCGGAGGCGCTGGCCGCGCTGCTCCGGCGCGGCTTCGCCCGGGTGAAGATCGGCGACGCGGTGATGGAGCTGACCGACGCGGCGGGCCGGCCCACCGGCCTGCCGCCGGCGGCGGCGGGGCAGCGGATCCAGGTGGTGCTGGACCGCGTCACGCTGGGGGCCGACGCGCGCCATCGCCTCACCGAGTCGCTGGAGGCAGCGCTGGCCGAGGGCGAGGGGCGGGCCGAGGTGGACGTGCTGGGCCGGGCCGTGGTCGGCGTCAGCCGGGAGTTCCGGTGTCCGTCGTGCGAGACGCCCGTCACCCGGCCGCAGCCGCTGCTCTTCTCGTTCAATCACCCGCTGGGGGCCTGCCCCGAGTGCAAGGGGTTCGGCAACATCCTCCGCTACGACGAGCACCGGGTGGTGCCCGACCGGACGCTGAGCCTCGCTCAGGGCGCCGTCGAGCCGTGGTCGCATCCCTCCGGCCAGCGCTACCAGAAGCAGCTCCTCAGGGCGGCGCGCAGGCGCGGCGTGGACACCTCGCGGCCCTACGGGGAGCTGCCGGCCGAGGACCGCGAGTGGGTCCAGGCCGGCGCCAGGGGCTTCCCGGGCATCCAGGGCTTCTTCGAGGAGGTCGAGTCCTACCGCTACAAGCTGCACGTCCGCGTCTTCCTGTCCCGCTATCGCAGCCAGTCGCCGTGCCCGCGCTGCGCCGGCGCCCGGCTCAGGCCCGAGGCCCTGAACGTCCGCGTCGGCGGCGCCACCATCGCCCAGCTCTGCGAGCGGACCGTGGAGGACCTGGCGGGCCTCCTCGACAGCCTGCGGCTGCCGGCCCGCGAGGAGACGGTGGCGCGGGAGGTCCTCCGGCCGCTGCGCGCCAAGCTCTCCTTCCTCCTGCGCGTGGGGCTCGGCTACCTCACCCTGGCGCGCCAGACGCGCACGCTGTCGGGCGGAGAGGCCCAGCGGATCAACCTCGCCAACCAGCTGGGGGCGCAGCTCGTGGGGACGCTCTACATCCTGGACGAGCCGTCCATCGGGCTCCACGCGCGGGACACCGGGCGCCTGGCGGAGGTGTGCGGCGAGCTGGCGGCTGCCGGCAACACGGTGGTCGTCGTCGAGCACGACCGCTCCTTCATCGCCTCCGCCGACCACGTGGTCGAGATGGGGCCGGGCTCGGGGGACCGCGGGGGCAGCGTGGTCTTCGCGGGCCCCCAGGCCCGGTTCCTGGAGGACCCCCGCTCGCTGACGGCCCGCTACCTCACCGGCCGTGAGACGATCGCCGTGCCGCTGATCCGCCGCGAGGGGCGGCGCGCCCTCACGCTCCGCGGCGCGCGCGCCCACAACCTGAAGCACCTGACGGTCCGGCTCCCGCTCCACACCCTCACCTGCGTCACGGGCGTCTCCGGCTCGGGCAAGTCCAGCCTCGTGCACGACACGCTCTACCGGGCGGTGGCCCGGCACTTCAAGCAGGACTTCAAGCCGCCGGGCGAGCACGACGAGGTGCGCGGGCTCGAGTACCTCAAGGGCGTCCGTCTCATCGACCAGCAGCCGATCGGCCGCACGCCGCGCTCCAACCCGGTGACCTACATCAAGGCCTTCGACGAGATCCGGAAGGTGTTCACCGCGCTGCCCCGGGCCCGGACGCTCGGCCTCGGCGCCGGCGCCTTCTCCTTCAACGTGGCGGGGGGGCGCTGCGAGAGCTGCGAGGGCGCGGGCGCCCAGAAGCTCGAGATGTACTTCTTCGAGGACGTGTACGTGACCTGTGCCGACTGCGACGGCCGCCGCTACCGCCCCGAGGTGCTCCAGGTCACCTGCAAGGGCCGGGACATCGCCCAGGTGCTCCAGCTCACGGTGGACGAGGCGGTGGACTTCTTCGCGATGCACCCGGTGCTGGCGCGGCGCCTCGGGCTGCTCCAGGAGGTGGGGCTCGGCTATCTCCGGCTCGGCCAGCCCGCACCGACCCTGTCCGGCGGCGAGGCGCAGCGCCTCAAGATCGCCGCCGAGCTGGGGACCCGCCAGAGCGCCGATCACCTCTTCATCCTGGACGAGCCCACCACGGGCCTCCACCTCGACGACGTCCGGAAGCTGCTCGGGGTGCTCAACCGCCTGGTGGACGCCGGCAACACCGTGCTCGTCGTCGAGCATCACCTGGACGTGGTCAAGTCCGCGGACTGGGTCATCGACCTGGGACCGGAGGGCGGCGAGGCCGGCGGCGCCATCATCGCCGAGGGCACGCCGGAGCAGGTGGCCCAGACGGACGGCTCCTACACGGGCAAGTTCCTCCGCGACCTCCTCCCCCGACCCAACGGCCGGAGCGCGGCGGCCCGCGGCGCGTGAACCCCTATCACGTCCTCGAGGCCGTCGGCATCCTCGTCTCCGGCTTCCTCTTCTACTCGTACAGCTACTCCTGGATCTCCCCGGGCTCTCGGCGGAGCCGCCTCCGCCGGGCGCTGCTGGCGCGGGAGCGGCTCAACCGCCTCATCGGCGTCGAGGCCACGGCGCCGGCCGGCGAGATGCAGCCGATCCTCGACACGCGGAAGTCCGGTGCTCGCGGCGCCGGGCCAGACCCGGTGTCCTCCTCCCTCCCGCCGGCGCGTCCGCCCGTCGCCCCTGCCCAGTGACCCGGCCCCTGTTCTACGGGTGGGTCGTCGTAGGGGGGGCGTTCGTGGTTCTCTTCCTCGCCTACGGCGCGCAGTACGCCTTCGGCGTCTTCTTCGCGGCGCTGCTCGACGAGTTCGGCTGGAGCCGCGCGAGTCTGGCCGGCGCCTTCTCGCTCTACGCCTTCGTCTACAGCGGCTGCGGCGTCCTCTCCGGGCGCCTCACCGACAGGCTGGGGCCACGGGCCGTGATCGCGCTGGGCGGAGGCTTCCTCGGCCTCGGATTGGTGGCGATGAGCCAGGTGAGCGCGATCTGGCATCCCTTCGTCCTGTACGGCATCGTGGCGGCGCTGGGCATGTCCACGGCCTATGTTCCGTGCAGTGCCACGATCGTGCGCTGGTTCGTCGAGCAGCGCGGCCTGGCCATCGGCATCGCCACTGCCGGCGGCAGCCTGGGTACCTTCGCCTTGCCGCCCATCGCCCATCTCCTCGTCAGCCGCGTGGGCTGGCGCTGGGCCTACGTCGCCTTCGGCATCGTGATCCTGGTGGCGCTCAACCTCGTGGCCGTGGTCATGCGTTCGGATCCCGAGTCGCTGGGGCTCGCCCCCGACGGACGCCCGCCGGGGATCGCGGCGACACGAGCTGGCGGCCAGGGGCGCGGCTTCAGCATGAGAGAGGCGACGCGCACGGGAGCCTTCTGGATGGTGTGGGCCGTCTTCGCGGCCACCTGGGTGCCGGTCTTCGTCCCCCTGGTCCACCTGGTCCCCTTCGCGAAGGACCTCGGGGTGCCGGCGCTCCTGGCCGCCACGCTGGTGAGCGCGCTCGGCATCGCAGCGGTGGCGGGACGGGTCCTCCTGGGGGCGCTCTCGGATCGTATCGGACGGCGGGCCGCGCTGGGCGCCGGGTTCGCGCTGCAGGCCATCGCCTTCGCGGCCTTCCCCCCGAGCCACGCCCTGCCCGCCCTCTATGCGGCCGCCGTGGTGTTCGGCTTCTCGTACGGCGCCATCTCGGCGCTCTTCCCGGCCATCGTCTCCGACTTCTTCGGCCGCGAGCACTCGGGCTCCCTGGTGGGCCTCCTCTTCACCCTCGCCGCGCCTCTGGCCGCGGTCGGTCCCGTCGGAGCCGGGTGGATCTACGACCGCACGGGCGGCTATGAACCCGCCTGGTGGCTCTCCGCCGGGTTCAACGTCCTCGCCCTCGCCTTGCTCGCCTGCGCCCGGCCGCCCGCACCGCGCGGCGCTCGCCGGCGGGAGGCGACCGCGTTCCCCGCCCGCACCCCGTGATATCCTGGGCGGGCGTGCGGCGGCCCGCCGGCGCCCCCCTTCCCCGCTCCATCGGAGGCAGAGGCATGGGATCGCTCAGCGACAGGTACTGCATCGTCGGTGTCGGGGAGACGGAGTACAGCCGGCACTCTGGCCGCAGCACCCGGGCCATGGCCGTGGAGGCGATCCGCACAGCCATGGCAGACGCCGGGCTCGGCCCGGCCGACGTCGACGGCATGATGTCCTACCAGAGCGGGGACTCCACGCCCTCCGACTGGGTGGCGCCCGACCTCGGCATCCGGCTCGACTTCTACATGGACGTGGTGGGGGGCGGTTCCTCCACGGAGGCGCTGGTCGGGCTCGCCATGGGCGCCATCGAGGCGGGCATGTGCCGCACGGTGGCCCTGTTCCGCTCCATGAACGGCTACTCGGACTTCCGCATCGGCGGGACGGGCCCGCGCGCCGCCCAGCCCGTGCGGGCGCTGGACCTGGCGCTCCGGCCCTTCGGCATGACCAGCGCGGGGCAGAAGTTCGCGCTGACCTTCATGCGTCACATGTACGAGTACGGCACCACTTCGGCGCAGGTCGCCCATGTCCGCGTGGCGCACAGCCGGCACGCCTCGCAGAACCCCAAGGCGCTGCTGAAGGACCGCGTCACGGTGGAGGAGGTGCTGGCCTCGCGCTGGATCGTCAAGCCGCTGCACCTGCTGGACTGCTGCCTCGAGACCGACAACGCCACCTGCCTCATCGTCACCTCGGCGGAGCGCGCGCGCGATCTGCGGCAGCGGCCCGTGCACGTCCTGGGGGTGGCCGGACGCGTGTCCAAGCCGCGCACCGACTTCCACTGGGCCCACGGGCCCACGACCCGGGTCGCCGGCTACCATGCCCGGGACATCGTCTTCGGCCAGGCGGGCATCCGGCCCGAGGACGTGGACGTCACCGGCTCCTACGACGCCTTCACCTTCACGACCATGCTCCAGCTCGAGGAGTACGGCTTCTGCCCCAAGGGCGAGGGCGGCGCCTACGTGTCGAGCGGCATCATCGAGCTGGGCGGCCGCCGCCCCAACAACACCGCGGGGGGGCACCTCTGCGAGGGCTACACCCATGGCATGTCCATGGTCATCGAGAACGTGCGCCAGCTCCGGGGACGCGCGGACGACTCCTGCCCGGGCGCGGCCGAGGGCCGGCACACCTACGACTACTCGCCGGGGCGGTGCCGGCAGGTCAAGGATGCCCGGATCGCCATGAACCTGGGCTGGGCCGTGCCCTCCACGGGCTCGGCCCTGATCCTCCGCAGCTGAGCCAGGCGGAGGCGCGAGGCGCGCGATGCCGAACGTCGAGTACCGGGGGATGAGCCTGGTGATCCCGGAGAACGACTCCGAGTGGCGGGAGCACTTCCGGCTGGCGCGCTCGCACCGGCTGATGCTGCGCGCCTGCACGGCCTGCGGTCTCATGCGCTACCCGCCGAGCCACGGCTGCCCCTGGTGCGCGTGCCTTCAGTGGGCGTGGCGGGAGGTGAGCGGGCGCGGCGCCATCCACTCCTACGAGATCGTCGTCCACGCCATCCAGCCCGGGTTCAAGGACTGGGCGCCCTACCCCGTGGTGCTCGTGGAGCTCGACGAGCAGCGCGGCCAGCCCACCGAGCACGAGGCGCTCAGGATCGTCGCCAACCTCGTGACGGCCGACTTCCGCCCGGAGGCCGAGGCCAGCGTGGCCATCGGCAAGCGCGTCCGCGTGGTCTTCCAGGACCTCGCGGAGGACTTCGCCCTGCCGCAGTTCGTCCTGACGGACGAGCCCCCCGAGGGGCCCATCTGGCGCCTTCCGGGGTAGCCCACCGGGCCGCCGGCCGCCCGTCACGCGTCAGGGGAGCCTCGGTCGGCGAGCGCCTCGGGTCACGGGCGGCAGACGCGGAACCGGGCATAGTCTCCTTGCGCGCTGCTCTGCGTGTCGTCCGAGTCCGTCAGGACGGCGATGCCCGCCGGTTTCGGCACCTCCGCCTCCTTGAAGAGGCTGCGGTAGTCCTCCAGCACGTTGACCCGCTCCTCGAGCCACTTCCCCTGGCCGCGAGCGCCGTTTCTCAGCACGCGGACCCGGGTGAGCCCGTTGCTCGAGCTGAGCTGCTCGCCGGCGGACACGACGGCGCTCCAGATGTACTTCAGCGATTTCACGGAGACCGGGGTGTGGGGGAAGACGGCGTAGACGGCCAGCGCGCTGTCGTTGGTCCGGGCCACCCGCTCGTCGGAGCCCGCCGGGAATCGCAGCGGGCGCCACTGCCACGAGAGCACCGGGTACGCGGCCAGGTCCCACTCGAAGGGCCGGGCCGCCTGGACCCCGAGCCCGCGGGAGCGGGCGCGCAGGAAGCGCCGCCCCGGCTCCTCCTCGACGGTGTACACCTCCCGGGCGGCGTCATCGCGCGGCCTCCACGCGGCCGGGAACACGCCGAGCTTCGCCGTCGAGAAGTCGTCCACGGCGACGCAGCCGCCGGCGGCCCCGGCCACGGCTGGAGAGGCGAGGAGGGCGAGGAGCGCCAGGCCGAGGAGGCGGACGCCGCGCCGGTGCCGGGGGGAGAGGCTCGGACCGGGAGCGCCTAGCGGCCCCGGCGCCACCACGAGTGCACGAGCTGGTCCACCACCTGCACCAGCTGCCCCACGGTGCGGCACTCCTTGACGATGTCGCAGGACGGGGCGTAGAGCGGCAGGACGCTGTCGCCGATGCCCCAGCCCCACTGCCCCTCCGGGTTGAGCCAGATGATGCCTTTCACACGCTCGCGGATCTGACGCACGGCCCACGCCTGCGGGTCGTTGTAGTTGTTGCGGGCATCTCCCAGGACGAGCACCGTGGTCTTGCGGTCCAGCGACTCCAGCTCCGTCCGGCAGAAGCGGCTGAAGGCGTAGCCGAAGTCGGAGCGGCAGTGGTAGTCCACGGAGGAGGACCTGAGCGCCCACTCGATGGCCCGGTCCACGGTGTAGGTGTTGAAGGCCTGCGTCACCTCGGCGATCTCGGACACGAACACGTACGAGCGGACCCGGGAGAAGCACTCCTGCAGGCTCCAGACGAGCTGGAGCATGAACCGCGAGGCGTTCCGCACCGAGTCGGAGACATCGCAGAGGGTGACCAGCTTGGGCTTCTCCCGGTGCCGCCGCCGGAAGCGGACCTCCATGGGCACGCCCCCGTACTGCAGGCTCTGCCGGATGGTCCGCCGGGAGTCCAGCCGGCCCTTCTCCTCCTGTCGCTGCCGCAGCGCGAGGGCGTCCTTGATCTTGCGCGCCAGCCGCGCCACCACCGCCTTCATCTGCGCCACCTCGTCGGGGGAGAGGGCGAAGAGGGGCTTGTCTGACAGCACCTCGCGCGTGAGCTTCTCGCCCTGGCGGTAGGCGCGGCGTTCCAGCTCGCGCTCCACGTGCTGCCGGATCATCCGGCGGAACGCCTCCAGGCGGAGGTCGAGGTAGTTGCGGATGCGGGCGAGCTGCCCCGGGTCGAGCCCCCGCGCCTCCAGGAGGCGCATGATGCGCGCCAGGTCGCGCTCGATGCTCTCCCAGTCGAACTTGTCGTAGATGCGGCGCGAAAAGTACCCGATCTGCAGGAAGTACATGAGCCGCTCGAGGCCGGTGCCCTCGCCGCCCTGGCGGATGGCCATCTCCATGTCGGCCCCCTCGCCGCGCAGCATCAGCTCGGTGAGCTCGTCCATCCGGAGCCCATCCTCGGCCGCCAGCCGGTCCAGCAGCTCGCGCATCCGGGGATCCTCGGGCCCCAGCGCCTTCTTGAGCCCGGCGCCGAGCGCCTCGAGGTCGAGGAAGTACAGGTCGAAGAGGCGATCGAAGGTCGGCAGGTCCCGTGACTCCTTGACGAGGGTCGTCGCCAGCGCCGTCCGGAAGGTGTCGCGGTCCTCCAGCCCGATCTCGGCCGAGGCCGCCAGCGCATCCAGCGCCTCGCTGGGCGAGATGCGCAGCTCCGCCCGCCGGAGATCGCCGATGAACTCGAGAATGCGCTGGTCCATTTATCTTGCTTGAATGTGGATGACTTCGGTTTGGCGGTTTGGCCTCTTCGCGCAAGCGCTCATCGGGGCGGCGTCGCCACCGGGGGCCTCTTCGGGCCTCTGGCCCTCTCTCCATCTCGCCTGAACGTGACTCACTTCGGTTTGGCGGTTTGGCCTCTTCGCGCAAGCGCTCATCGGGGCGGCGTCGCTCACCGCGAGAAGGTGACCCAGGAGGACTTGAACACGTCCTCGTTGCCGTCGCGGCTGATGGGGCAGAGCCGCCCGTCCTCGAGGCGCAGCAGCCCGTGGAACGAGCCGCGCGAGATCAGGTGGACGATCTTGAGCTTCCAGCCCAGCGGCTCCGAGGGGGGCTCCTCCTCCTGCTCCACCGCCCGGGTCACGTCCGGCGCGTCCCCGACCAGGTGCAGGACGCGCACCGGCCCCTCGGCGCACCGGAGGCCGAGCACCACCTTGTAGGAGGACCCCTGGCGGACGGTCTCCACCGTCATCTCCCCGGGATGGAGCAGGTGCGGGACGGCCTCGGGCATGACGGCCGCGAAGAAGTCGCGCGGCCCGGGTTGGACGTAGTAGAAGTGCCAGCGCCCCGCCGCCCAGATCCAGAGCTTGGTGTACTCCCCGAGGGCGCCGGAGATGCAGCGCCCGCCTTCGATGAACACGGGCCCCGCGGGCGCCAGCTCGGGCAGGCGGATCCGCGGCGAGGGGAACCAGAGCTCCCTGAATTCGGTGAGAGTGTCCGGGGCCATTATTATCTCGCCTGAACCTCAGGGGAGGTCGGCGAGGACCTTGTCGAGGGCGCCCCGGACCCGCTCCAGGTCCTTCTCGTGCTTGACGAGCATCGTGAGGGTGGACTCGACGAGCTCCCGGTCCATGGCGTCGGCGTTCAGGATGACCAGCGAGCGCGCCCAGTCGAGACTCTCGGACACCGACGGGGCCTTGCGCAGCTCGAGCACGCGGATCTTGTTCACGACAGCCACCACGGCGCGGGCCAGCCGCTCGGGGACCTCCGGCACCTTCAGGCGGATGATGGCCAGCTCCTCGTCCGGCGGCGGGAAGTCGATGAACAGGTGCAGGCACCGGCGCTTGAGCCCGTCGGACAGCTCGCGCGCGTTGTTCGACGTCAGCACCACCAGCGGGATGTTGGTCGCCTTGATCGTGCCGAGCTCGGGCACGGACACCTGGAAATCGGACAGCACCTCCAGGAGGAAGGCCTCGAACTCCGGCTCGGCCTTGTCGATCTCGTCCACGAGGAGCACCACCGGATCCGCCGACTCGATGGCCTGCAGCAGCGGGCGCGCCGAGAGAAAGCGATGGGAGAAGAAGGCGTCGTCCTGGCCCGAGATCCGCGCCACCGCGTCCGGCAGCGACGGGGCATCCGCGATCAGCTCGCCGATCCGGTCCTTGAGCAGCTGGGTGTAGAGGAGCTGCTTGGCGTACTTCCACTCGTAGAGTGCCTTGCCCTCGTCGAGCCCCTCGTAACACTGGAGCCGGATCAGCCGGCGCCCGGTGATCTCGGCCAGGGTCTTGGCCAGCTCGGTCTTGCCCACCCCGGCGGGCCCTTCGATGAGCACGGGGCGGCCCATGCGCTCGGCCAGGTACACTACCGTGGAGATGCGGCGGTTGGCGATGTAACGGGCATCCCTGAAGTGCTCCTGGACATCCTCGACCGATTGAAACATGGCGGCTCCTGTGAGTGAATTGCGGTTCAGTCTAGCATAAGGGCTGCGTCGTGGAGTGGCGATGATGGATCAGGAGCGAGCGCGCGTCTATCACCGCGTGCAGCTCTGGCTCGCGGCGGCGCGCCTGGGCCTGGGCGCGGCCTACCTCGCCGCGCTCTTGTCCTGCGGCTGGGCCGCCCGGCTCGCAGACGCCGTCGCGGCACTGACGCCACGCTGGTGGCTGCAGCTGGCGGCCGCGCTCCTCGTGCTCGGCGGCAGCTACCGCCTGGCCACGCTCCCGCTGGCCTGGCTCGCCGGGTTCTGGCTGCCGCGGCGCTTCGGACTGCTCCACCAGGGGCTTCGCCAGTGGGCGCTCGACGCCGTCAAGGTGGCGGCGCTCGGCGCGACGCTCGGCCTGGCCGCGGCCGAGATCGTCTACGCTCTCCTGCGCGCGAGCCCGTGGTGGTGGCTCTGGAGCACACTCGCCTTCCTGGCGATGTCGACAGTGCTGACGCTCGTGGCCCCCGTGTGGCTCGTGCCGCTCTTCTACCGCCTCGAGCCTCTGCCCGACCCGGCGCTCCGCGATCGGCTGGTGAGGCTCGGCGCGAGGGCCGGGGTGCCGGTGATCGGCGTCTGGGTCGCCGACCAGTCGCGCAAGAGCCGCACCGCGAATGCGGCCGTGACCGGCCTCGGCCGGACCCGCCGCATCATCCTCTTCGACACCCTCCTGGCCGGGTTCACCCCGGACGAGATCGAGGCGGTGCTCGCCCACGAGCTGGGCCACCACGCCCACGCCGACATCTGGCGGGGCCTGCTGGTCCAGAGCGCGCTGACCTTGGCAACCTTCCTCGCGGCTGACATCGCCCTCAGAACTGGAGCCGCGGCGCTCGCGCTCCGGGGCCCGGCCGATCTGGCGGGGCTGCCGCTCCTCGCCCTCATCGTCCTGGCCCTGAGCCTGCTCGCGCTGCCGCTGGGCAACAGCTGGTCCCGGCGCGTGGAGCGGCAGGCCGACGACTTTGCCCTGCGAACCACCGGCAACGCGCCGGCCTTCATCTCGGCCATGGAGCGGCTCGGCACCCTGAACCTGGCCGAGCGCGAGCCACATCCGCTGAAGGAGTTCCTTCTCCACTCGCACCCCTCCATCGGCCGCCGGGTGGCGCGGGCGCAGGCGGGCCCGGGATCGCCCGGCTGACACTGTCCCGCCCTGTGCCGTCTCCCCAGCAACGGTCGCCCCGGGCCGAGACGTCGGACCTCCTTTCGGGACGGGCCTTTGCCGTGCGCGGCCCGTGGCACCGGACTTGCTCTCGGGTCTTCCTACAGGGAGGGCGCGATGCCGCTGACGGCCGAAGCCATCATCGAGACCGACGGAGGTTCGGGACGGCCCTTGCCCACGCTGATCCGTCACCTGCGCGTGCTCCGGGCCGTCGGAGAGGCCGTGAACTCGTCGCTGGATCTGGAGCAGGTGCTCGAGCGGTCCCTGGAGGCCGTGACCCAGGTCACGGGCTACGAGATATCGAGCCTCCACCTGGTCTCCGCCGACGGGGCGCACCTGGTGCTCCAGGGGGACCGTGGACTGTCCGAGCGCCTGCGCGAGATCAACCGCGTCCTGCCCATGGGAGCCGGGCTCATCGGCGGCGTGGCGGCCTCCGGGATCCCGCGGCGGCTGCGGGAGGTCGCCCGGGCAAAGGATCTCCTGCCTGCGGCGCGCGAGGCCGTCGCGGCCGACGCGATCCGCGCCTTCGTCTGCGTGCCGATCCGGGCCCGCCACCGCATCCTCGGTACGCTCTCCCTGGGCCGGCGGACGGAACACCGCTTCAGCAGCGCCGAGCTCCATCTCCTCGAGTGCGTGGCCGACCAGGTCGGCCTGGCGCTGGACAACGCCCGCCTCCACTCGGAGTCGCGCCACCAGCTCCAGGAGCTCGAACGCACCCGGAGCGCCACGGTACGGGCCGAGCGGCTCTCGGCAGTGGACGGGCTGGCCGCGGGAGTCGCCCACGAGATCAACAACCCGCTCACGATCATCCTCGGCCAGGTGCACGTGCTGGTCCAGGGTGAGCCGACGGCGGCCGCGGTCCTGCAAGGACTCGCCGTCATCGACGCGGCCGCCAGGCGCGCCGCGAGGATCGTGAAGGATCTCCGTCGGTTCGCCGAGCCGAGCCCCGCCCACCGCTCCCCGTGCTGCGTGGCGACGGAGATCAGGAGTCTGCTCGGCCAGGAGGCGCCGCGGCTCGAGGCCGCGGGCATCGCCATCCGGCTCGAGCTCGGGGAGGCGCCGGTCATCTGGGGCGATGCGGCCCAGCTCCGTCAGGTCCTGGCCCACCTGGTGGACAACGCCCGCCACGCCATGGCGGCCGCGCACGGGTGCGGCACGCTCGGCGTGCGCCTCGCGCCCCTGCCGCGCGGGGTGAGGGTCGAGGTCGCCGACGACGGACCCGGCATCGCCCCGGAGCACCTGCCGCGCATCTTCAATCCGTTCTTCACGACCAAGGGGCCCGACGAGGGGCGCGGGCTCGGCCTCAGCGTCTCCTACGGCATCGTGAAGGAACACGGCGGCAGGCTCTGGGCCGAGAACCTCCCGGGCGGCGGCGCCCTCTTCGTCGTCGAGCTCCCCGTGAGCCTCAGGCGTGTGGAGCGCGCGCCCCGCGCCTAGCCGCCGCGCACCCGCTGCCTCGCCGAGCGTGAGACCGGCCCCGACAGCCCGACCTTCTTCCTCCTCTGCGTCCAGTCGCCGTAGCAGCCCCGGGGGTGCTGTGGTAGGCTCGGCCCTGTTCCCGGCACCCGACCCTCAACCCATCCGGAGGCCCTCATGAGCGCCATCAAGGACGCGATCGCTCAGGCGGTGGACCGCCTGGGCAACGAGCTCGAAGCCCTCTCGCACCGGATCCACGACGCCCCGGAGCTCGGCTTCCAGGAGACGCAGGCGTGCGCATGGCTCGGCGAGTTCCTCGCCGCCAAGGGCTTCGGGGTCGAGACCGGAGTGGGCGGTATCGCCACGGCGTTCCGCGCGACCATCGAGGCAGGCAGCGGCCCGACCATCGCCATCCTCTGCGAGTACGACGCGCTGCCCGGCATCGGGCACGCCTGCGGCCACAACGTCATCGCCACCTCCGGCGTCGGCGCGGGCGCCGCGCTGGCCGCGGTCAAGGACAGGCTTCCCGGAGGGCGCGTCCAGGTCATCGGCACGCCCGCCGAGGAGGGCGGGGCAGGAAAGGTCCGGCTCATCGAGGCCGGGGCCTTCAAGGACGTGGACTGCGCCATGATGATCCACGGCTTCGACCGCACCCTGCTCCATTCGGATCTCCTCGGCATCGTGCGCGTCACCTTCGAGTACACCGGCCGGGCCTCGCATGCGTCGGCCGACCCATGGGCGGGGATCAACGCGCTGGACGCCTGCATCCAGACCTTCAACGCCATCAGCATGCTGCGCCAGCAGGTGCGCCCGGACTGCCGCGTCCACGGCATCATCACCAATGGCGGCGCGGCGGCCAACATCATCCCCGAGTACGCCGCCGCCACGTTCTACGTGCGCGCCCCTCGCATCGACGGCATGTGGGATCTCTACCGACGTGTCGTGGCCTGCGCCGAGGGCGCGGCCAGGGCAGCCGGGGCCGGCCTGAAGGTCACCCAGCACTCCGACACTGTCTACGAGCCCATGAAGCGCAACCAGACGCTGCTGGATCTCTTCGCCGCCAACATGGCCGCGGTGGGCCTCACCGAGGGGGAGCCGATGCCCGATCGCTTGGGCTCCTCCGACATCGGCAACGTGAGCCAGGTGATCCCGGCCATCCAGCCGATGATCGGCATCGCGCCCGCAGGCACGGCCATCCACACGCGCGACTTCGCCGACGCCGCCGTCACACCCCTGGCCCGCGCCGGCATGCTGGCCGCCGCCAAGACGATGGCCATGACGGCGCTCGATCTGCTGGCCGATCCCGCCAGGGTGCGGGCCGCCAAGGAGGAGTTCGCCCGGTGATCTTCCACGACGACGCCGACATCGCCCGGGACGATATCGACAGACTCGGCCGATGGAGACGCGACGGAGGATCATCACCCAGCTCAGGGGGCGACGGCGGCGCGGCCGATGCGCTCGAGTGGACCATCGACCGCTTGCCAATCTGACGACGAGATCCCACGGCGGGGCCCCACCCCGGCCGAGGGACGGACCCGAGGAGACAACGATGGCAGTGATGAGCGACACGCTGGAAGCGGCCAAGCGCAAGATCGTGGAGACCGTGGAGTGGCTGGCCGACGACCTCGAGCAGCTGAGCCATCGGATCCACGACAATCCCGAGCTCTGCTTCAAGGAGGAGAAGGCGGCGGCCTGGCTCACGGCATTCCTCGAGAAACAGGGCGCCGCGGTGGAGCGCGGAGTGGGCGGGCTGCCCACGGCCTTCCGCGCGACCATCCCCGGTCAGGGGCCCGGCCCCACCATCGCCATCATGGCGGAGTACGACGCCCTGCCCAATATCGGGCACGCCTGCGGCCACAACGTCATCGCCACCTCCGGGGCGGGCGCGGGGGCCGCGCTCGCCGCCGCGCTCCGGCCGCTCCCCTTCCCCGGGCGCATCCAGGTCATCGGCACCCCCGCCGAGGAGGGCGGGGCGGGCAAGGTGCGCCTCATGGAGGCCGGCGTCTTCAAGGACGTGGATGCCGCCATGATGATCCACGGGCGTCCCGGGACGCAGATCTGGCGGCCGAGCCTCGGTATCGTCAAGGTGACGTGCGAGTTCTCCGGGCGGGCGGCGCACGCCTCGTCCTGGCCCTGGCGCGGGGTCAACGCGCTCAACGCCATGATCCAGCTCTTCGTCTCGCTGGACATGATGCGCCAGCAGGTCCGCCCGGACGCCCGCATTCACGGCGTCATCACCAAGGGCGGTGACCAGGCCAACATCATCCCCGAGTACACGGCGGCCGAGTTCTACCTGCGGGCGCCCACGCGCGACTACTGCCAGGAGCTGCTGCGCCGCTTCGAGGGCTGCGCCACGGGCGCCGCCACGGCCACCGGCTGCACGGTCGCGGTCACCCCCGACCCCGTCATCCACGACCCGCTCAAGCCCAACTTCACCATGGCGGCCCTCTTCGGCAAGAACCTGGAGCGCATCGCCTTCCCCGTGGATCCCGACGACGGCCAGGCCGGCTACGGCTCCACCGACTGCGGCAACGTGAGCCAGGCCCTGCCGACCATTCACCCGTACATCCGCATCTCGCCCGACGGCGTGCCCGGCCACTCGCGCGAGTTCGCCGAGTGGGCGAAGTCGCCCCTGGCCCGGGCGGGGATGGTGGCGGCTGCCAAGACGCTGGCCATGACGGCGGTGGACCTGCTGGCCGATCCCGAGGCGCTCCGCAAAGCCAAGGAGGAGTTCGCGAAGGCGCAGGGGTAGCAGGCCCAAGGCGGCAGCGGCCCGGCCAGCGGCTCTTCAGAGCAGGACGAAGAGATCGCTCCCCTTCAGGGCCCCATCGAACGTGGCGGTGGACTCGCAGCCAGCCCGTCGGTTGCGCCACCCCATGAGGTAATCGGCGAAGTCCCCGGGCCCCCGGCGATAGTCCTCCAGCGCCCGGCGGACCAGATCCTTGTCCTCGACGACGAAGTGCGTCGTCCGGAGGATCGCTTCCAGGACACCGGCGACCGTCGCACGATCGGCCCTGTACTTGTCCCGCAGCACCCAGACCAGCTCGCAGCACATGACCACGCCGATCGCGCAACGCTCGCCGCGGGCCACCACCTCGTCGATGAGCGCGGCGGCGCGCCGGAACTGCGCGGGATCGTCCTGCGTCAGATACCGGAGCAGGACGTTCGTATCCAGTCCCGTCATGGCCGCCGGCGGTGGTGCCCGACGATGGCCTGATCCATCTCCGAGAGCGTCACCGGCCGGCGGCCCGGCCGATAGAGGAGCCCCTTGAGCTCGCTCACGTGCAGCGTCGCGGCCCGCAGCACCACCCGGCCATCGTCCTCGACCACGAAGTCGACCTGATCACCGGGCTTCAGCCGGAGCACGTCGCGGATCCGCTTGGGAATCGTCACCTGCCCCTTGCGGGTGATCGTCGAGGTCGGCATCGCATTACCTCCTTGAGGAATCCTTACTCCGCGTAAGGATACCACAGGTGCAGCAGACACGGGCCATGACGGCGCTGGACCAGCGGGCCCCCCCGGAGGAGCTCCGCAAGGCCAGGGAAGAGTTCGCGAAGGCGCACGGGCAGGCCGCTCCCACGCGAAGACGTATCGGAGTGTGCAGCAACCCGCGCGAGGCGCCCTCAGCTTCCTGCGCGCGCGGCGCCGAGCGTCTTCTTGATCTGGCCGAGGTGGTCGAGGACGTGGAGGCGGAAGACGATCGCATAGGCCTTCCAGTCCAGCTCCTCGATCCAGTGAAGCGGCTTCTCGCTCCCGTCGGCCGCCCTGGTGTTGACGACCATGATGAGGGGCGCGCGGGCGTCCGTCGTGTAGCCGTCGGGCACCGCGACGAGGGCGCCCAGGATCTCGGCGTGCAGCCCCCTCAGATCGCGCAGGAGATCGGGCCAGCGGCGGCCCATCGGGTCCGCCGACTGGAGCCCCGCCGGAATGGGCGGGCCTTCGGGCCGCCGCCCACTCAAGAGATCGCGCAGCTCGGCGATGCTCGGGCGGTGGGTTTCCACCAGGTGATCCACGATCTCCTGCACGCTCCACGCGCCGGCGATGGCGCGGCCGCGCGCCGCTTCTTCCTCCACCGAACCGAGCGCCTCCTCGATCGCCGCGAAGGCCGCGCCGACACGATCCCGGAGCTGGGCCGCGGTCAGCCGGCTCCCCTTCTGGTCGAGGTACTGGCGCGCCGTGATCTGCTCGGGGCGCAGGCTCACCGGGCGGCCTCGCGCCGCTTCTCGGCGGCGCGCTCGGCGCCGAGCCGTCCCTCCTCGCCCCCGGAGTGGTCAGCGTAGCGCATGGCGGCGGCCAGGGCACGGTGCCCCGCCTGCTCGGCGATGAGGCGATGCATGGCCTGGCAGATGCGGCGATAGGCGGGATGCCCCTGGGCCGCCGTGCGCAGCTCGATCAGGTGCATCGCTTCCCGCGCGTTCATCTCCATGTAGAAGCGCACGCGGTAGGCCATGGCGACGGCGTAGGGCGCGACGGTGGCGAGCCCGGCGTCGACCAGCGCGTCGTGCAGGGCGGCCGACTCCTCCATGACGCGCCGCCAGTCGGGGAGCGCGCCCGCCTCCTCGATGCCGTCGGCGACCACGTAGCCGTGGCGCGGGGACAGCGGCTGCCATTCCAGGGTGAGCAGCCGGTGGCGCTGGAGATCCCGGAAGGCGCCGTAGTCGCCGAGCACGTCGAAGCGGTAGGCGGTGCGCTCGAAGGCCCGGCCAGGCTTGTGACGGCGGTTCTCGCGGCGGCCGACATAGGCCGCGAGGACACGCCGGCGCTCCTCCGTGGTGAGCGTGTGCGCCAGGGCGAGGAGCTGATCGTCCGGAAGCTGCGATGCCGCGTAGAGCGCCGCCGCGACCACCTTGACCTCGCCCTCGGGATCCCAGTCGGTGAGCGTGACCTCCGGGCGCGGCTCCGGCGCGATCCCGGCGAGGAGCGCACGGGTCGCCGCCTCCGTGGCCTCGCGCGTGTCGCGGAGGTACTGGCTCCAGACGCCGCCGCGCTCGGGGCGCTCGAACCGCTGGAGGAAGGCGGGGATCACCTTGCGCAGCTCCGCGAGCATCATCTCGGCGTACTCCTGCACCTCGCGCAGGGGGTGGGCCCGCATCCTGAGCAGCAGGGCCTCCCAGGCCTGCCCGGTGCCGAAGATGCCCACGTTGGAGCGGGTGGCCGCCGGCAGAAGTCCGCGGAGGGAGTCCAGCGCCCTGGCGCGGATGGTCATCCGGTACGTGGCCTCGCTCTCGCCGGCCGGCGGCGGGAAGCGCTGGCTCCAGTACTCGCGCATGGGCTCGATCCAGCGCGCATAGGTCTCGAAGGCCCGGTCCAGCGTCTCCACGTAGCGCGCCCGCAGCGGGTGGCCCTCCAGCTCGGCGGGCACGCGGTACTTCCAGGCCCCACCCGGCCGGTCCGTGTGCGGCACGTAGCGCGTGGACTGCTCGAGGTAGGCCATGAGCCGCCCCCACTCGAGCACCTTGGTGAGAAGGTTCGAGGCGCCCTCGCAGGCAAGATGCACGCCGCCCAGCTGCGCCACGGAGTCGTCGCCGTAGTCGCTGAGGACGCGCTCGTAGAGGGCCTCCGCGCGCGTGGTGCCGACGGAGGCCGTGGCGGCGGCCGGGGCCGCCTGCTCGAGGAACTCGTCGAGGAAGAGCCGGCGCAGCGACTTGGCCGAGCGCGAGTAGCGGGCGAAGAGCGCCCCTTTCACGACCTCCGGCAGGTTGACCAGCGCGAAGACCGGCCCGTCGAGATTCGTGAAGTACGGCGCGAGGCGCGCGCGCTCCTCGGCGGTGAAGGTCTCCACCGGGATGGGCTCAGCCGCGCCCGAGGTACGTGTCCCCGCCGGTGAACATGTCCTCGCGGGGCGGGGCGAAGATGTCGACGACCTCCGTGTCCTCGGGAAAGTAGGCCTCGTGGGGCGTGTTGCCGGGAATGACGCACAGGTCTCCCGCCACGCAGGTACGCCGCTCGCCTCCCAGGCTGAACTCCATCCGGCCCGAGAGCATCCAGAAGATCTGCTCGTGGGGGTGCTGATGCACGGCGGCGCGGGCGCCGGCTTTCATCGTCCAGAAGACGACCATCTCCTTCTCGCCCACGAGGATCTTGCGGGTGATCTTGTCGCCGATCTTCTCCTCGGGCAGCGTCGTGAGGGTTGCGTAGCCTGTCATCACGGGAACTGTCATGGCGGTGGGCCTCCTTGTCATCGGGCCTCGGGGTGGCTAAGACCCTAGCCATCCCGCCGAGGCAAGTCAAGTCTCCTCCCCCTCGCGTTGACCCCGCCGTCGGGGGCATGGGATAATCCGCGCCATGCGGCGGCCGCTCCTCCTCGCCCTGCTCGCGCTCATCCTGGCCGGGTGCTTCGCGTTGAGGGCCGGCCAGGAATTCCCCTCGCCCGAGCCCCTCATGATCGTCGTGGGCAAGACCGACAAGGCAGCGCTGCGACGCATGTTCGGCGAGCCCTACCAGGTGGGGCTCGACAGCGGCGACCAGACATGGCGCTGGTTCTTCGGCCAGCGGGAAGCGGGCGCCGAGATCAGCAAGGACCTGTCGGTGCGCTTCGCGGCCGACGGCACCGTGAAGTCCTACTCGTTCACGTCGAACTTTCCCGAGGACATGAGGCGGCTCAAGTAGCCGGCAGGAGATCTCCCCATGAGCGGCATCGACCTCAAGGGCGTCATCCCCGCCACGGTCCTGCCGATGACGCAGGACGCCGAGATCGACGAGCCGGGCCTCCGCAAGTACATCCGCTGGATCGCCGCGCAGGGCATCAAGGCCGTGGCCGTCAACGTGGACACGGGCGAGGGCCTGCACCTCTGGCACGACGAGAGGCTCTCCGTGCTGCGCATCTACAAGGAGGAGCTGTCCGGGCGCGGCGTCCCCATCGTGGCGGGTCTCGGCGCCTCCTTCACGGCCCAGGCCGTCAAGTACGCCAAGGAGTACCGCGAGGCCGGTGCCGACTGCCTCCTGGTCTTCCCGATCACCGCCTACCTGGGACAGCCCCTGTCGTCCGAGGTGCCGTACCACTACCACAAGGCCGTGGCCGACGAGGTGGGCCTGCCCATGATCCTCTTCACGCTGCAACCCGCGCTGGGAGGGACGAACTTCGACGACGAGACGCTGGCCCGGCTCATGGAGATCCCGCAGGTCGTCGCCATCAAGGAGGCGCTCTTCGACGCCAAGCGCTTCCGCGAGATCGTCACGGTGGCGCGCCGAGCGCCGCGGTCCATCACGGTGCTGACGGGCAACGACAACTTCATCTGGGAGTCCTACCTCCTCGGCGCCGAGGGGGCGCTGCTGGGCGCCTGTGCCGTCACCACGAGGACCCACGTGGACGTGTATGAGGCGGCCATGCGCGGCGACTGGGCCACGGCCCGCGCCAAGGGCGACAGGATCCAGAAGCTCGTGGACGCCGTCTTCGCAGCGCCGGTACGCGACTACCGGGCCCGCGCCAAGGAGGTGCTGGTGATCCAGGGCATCCTCGCCCACGGCCACATGCGGCCGCCCCTCCTCCCCGTGGGCCCGGAGGATTGCCAGCGGCTGAAGTGGGCGCTGGAGGAAGCCGGGGAGCTGTAGTGCCGGACCCGATTCCGGCGCTCCTGCCCACCACGGTCCGCGGCTCCCATTCCCTGCCCCGCTGAGGCGACTGCCATGATTCCTCTCTCGGGACTCATGAAGGGGCTCACCGAGAATCTGGCGCTCCTCCTCTCCCTGGCCTGCATCTACGGCCTCCTCTGGTCCTCCCTCCGGCGCGCCCGCCCGGCCGCCTACACCCTCGTCAGCGGTGCCGCCTTCGGTGGCATCGCGGTGGCCGGCATGGCCATGGGCATCGAGGTGATGCCGGGGGTGATCCTTGGCCAGCGCGTGGTCATCATCGGCATGGCCGGGGTGTTCAACGGCCCGGGCTCGGCGGCGGTGGCTGCTGCCATCGCAGTGGCATTCCGCCTGGCGCTGGGGGGGATCGGCGTCGTTCCCGGCGTGGGGGCGATCGTCACGGCGGCGCTCATCGGGGCCCTGGTCCACCGGCGCTGGGGCGACCGGGTCGCCGAGTTCGGGATCGGCCGGTTCCTGCTGCTGGGCTGGGCGCTCTCCGTCTCAGGCCTGCTGTGGACGTTCGCCATTCCAGACGTCGCGCTCGCCTGGCGCCTGCTCGAGCGTTTCGCGATTCCGGTGACCATCTTCTACCCGCTGAGTACCGTCCTCCTCGGGCTCCTGCTCTCCTATCTCCAGGTGGAGCGCCGGCGTCTCATCCGCACCGAGGCCTCCATCGAGCACTCCCGGGAGGCGATGTTCTGGGTGGACGCGACCGGGCGCATCGCCGACGCGAATGCCGCCGCCACGCACCTCTGCGGCTACTCGCGTGACGAGCTCCGCGGCATGCCCATCGGCCGGCTCCACGAACAGGGCTCGAGCGCGCGGTGGCCGGTGATCTGGCGCAAGGCCGAGACGGAGCGGCTGCTCCACGTCGAGTCCGAGCTCCGCGCCAAGGACGGCCACGTCGTGCCCGTCGACATCTCGTGCGCGTTCGTCGATCTCAAGACCGACGCCTACCTCTCCTACTGCCTGCGGGACATCAGCGAGCGCCGGCGCGCGGAGCAGGCCACCGCCGCGCTCGCGGCCATCGGGCGCGAGCTGACCGGCACGCTGGACGTCGCCGAGGCGGCGCGCCGCGTGGTCTCCACACTGCTTCCGTTCTTCGGGGTCAGGCGCTCGATGCTCCATCGCTTCGAGCCGGCCACGGGCGCTCTCGTCTGCGTGGCCGCGGCGGGCGAGCTGGATGCCAGCCGATGGCTCGGGCAGGCCGCTCCGGTGGGCGTGGGACTGGCCGGCCTGGCCGTGGCCGAGGGCCGGCCCATGTGGTGCGCCGACATCCTCGCTGATCCGCGCCTCGTCGTGCCCGGCTGGCTCAGGGCATGGGTCGAGCTCGACGGCGGTCGCGCGGCGATTGCCGTGCCGCTCAAGGCCCACGGCGAGACGGTGGGGGCGCTGGTCCTGGCGGATCTGCCCGGGCGGAGCTTCACCGAGCAGGAGCGGCTGATGCTGTCGGCCTTTGCCGACCAGGCGGCCCTGGCCCTCCGGAACGCGGGGCTCTTCGCAGAAACGGCGCGCCGCCAGCGGGAGGCCGCGGAGCTGGCCCGGGTGGCCCGGGCGCTCACGGAAAGTCTCGACGTGACGGAGATCGCCGAGCGGATCGTGGCAGGTGTGCCGTCGGTCCTCGGTGCCCGTTACGTCGTGATCAGGCGCCTGGCTGCCGACGGCTCCCTCGTCGTGCTGGCCGCCGCCGGCCCGGCAGCGCCGTTCTTCGAGCCGGGGCACGCGCAGCCGGCAGGCACGGGGGTGGCAGGGCGCGCCGTGGCCGCGGGCCGCCCCGTCTGGACCCGCGACGTGCGCTCCGATCCCGACATCCCGCTGGACGACGACCTGCACCGAAGGCTGGCGGACTCCGGGATCTGCTCCGGCCTGGCCGTCCCGATGAGGGTCAAGGGCGAGACCATCGGTGCGCTCATCATCGGAGACGCGGCCGCCCGGGATTTCGCTCCGGCGGAGATCGCGCTGCTGGAGGCCTTCGCCGACCAGGCGGCGCTGGCGCTGGAGAACGCGCGCGTCCACGAGGAGGCGGGGCGGCGGCGGCGGGAGGCGGAGGTGCTGTCCGAGATCGCCCGTTCCGTCAACGCCTCGCTCGAGCTGGACAGCATCCTCCAGCGGGTGGTCGAGGGCGCCAGGGAGCTCTGCCGGGCCGATGCCGCCTCCATCTCGCTCCGGGACCCGGCCTCGGGGGAAATGGTGTACCGGCGCTGGACCGAGCCCCGGCCGAGAGGCCACGGCGCGACACGGATCGTTCCAGGCAAGGGCGCCGGAGGGCAGGTGCTGCTGACCGGCCGCCCCTTCAGGACCGACGACTACCTGAGCGATCCCCGGATCGACCAGGAGTTCGCCGAGTCAGTGCGGACCGCCGGCACCGTGGCAGTGCTCGTGGTGCCCATCAGTATCGACGAGGCCATCGAGGGACTCCTCTATGTGTACAACCTCGCCCCCCGTCCGTTCAGCGACCGGGACGAGTCCATCCTGTCGCGGCTGGCCGACCACGCGGGGGCAGCCATCCGGAATTGCCGCCTCTACGCCCAGGCGACGGAGCGCGCGCGGAGACTCCAGACGCTCAGCCAGCTCACCGCCCTCATCACGTCGGCCCGCGAGGGCCCGGAGGTGTTCAGGGCCGTGGCAGGAGCCGCCGTCACGCTGCTGGGGGCCCGAACGGCGCGGGTCTGGATCGCCGATCCCGACGCGCGCGTCCTCAGGCCCGCGGAGAGCTTCGGCGTCGAGCCCGAGGCCGAGCAGCGGCTGCTGGAGATCTCCCTGATCCCCTTCGGGGGTGGCATCGCCGGCCAGATCCTGGAGACCCGGACGCCCGAGTACATCGTGGACTGCCAGGTCGATCCCCGCTGGCTGAACCCGCGCTTCGCCCGTGAGCTCGGATTGCACGGCTACGCGGGCCTCCCCCTCACCGACGGGGACCGCGTGGCCGGGGTGCTCGCCATCCTCTTCGGCGAGCCCCGCCATTTCGGCACCGAGGACAGGGAGCTGATCGCGCTCCTGGCCGACCAGGCCGCCATCGCCATCCGGAATGCCCAGTTCCACCGGCGGGAGCAGGCAGCCCTGGCCGAAGCGCAGGCCTCCGAGGCGCGCTACCGGGGTCTCTTCGACCACACGCCCATCGGGCTCTTCCGCACGACGCCTGACGGCCAGATCCTGGATCTCAACGCCGCCGGTCTGCACGGGTTGAGGCTGCCCGATCTCGAGACCGCGCGGCGCATCCCCATCGACGATTTCTTCGTGGATCCGCAGGCGCGCCCGCGCGGTCACGCGGTCGCCCTCCGGGAGGGCCAGCTCCGCGACTTCGAGGTGCGGCAGCGCCGCTTCGACGGCTCCATCGGCTGGTTCCGGATCAACGCCCGGACTGTGCGCGACGGGGAGGGACGCCCCGTCGCCTTCGAGGGAAGCACCGAGGACATCACCGCCCGGAAGGACGTCGAGGACGCCCTGCGCCAGCGCACGAAGCGACTGGAGATGCTCCACGAGCTGGAGTGGGCCATCCTCGCGACGCAGTCGCCGGAGGCCATCGCCGAGGCGGCGCTGCGCGGGGTCGCCCAGCTCATCCCGTGCCAGCACGGGAGCGTCGCCGTCCTCCATCCCGGCCGGAGCGAGCCCACCGTGCTCGCCACCTACGACGGCGGCCACGCCCGGCAGGGCGCAGGCCCGTGCATCTGGACCCCGCTGGTCCGCCACATGGAGGCGCTCAGGGAGGGCCGGCCCCATCTCACCGAGGCAGTCGTCAGCGCAGAGCCCCCGGGGATCCGCTCTTACCTCACGGTGCCCATGCTGTTCTCGGGGGAGCTGGTGGGGGCCGTGAGCCTGGCCGTCGACGGGGCTCGCGGGTTCACCCCCGAGCACGTGGAGATCGCCCGCGAGGTGACCGACCCGCTGGCCGTGGCCATCCAGCAGGCCCGGCTGCACGATCAGGTGCGCACCGCCCATGGCGAGCTGCAGCGGCTGACCGGCCGGATCGTGGAAGCACAGGAGGCGGAGCGCCGGCGCATCGCCCGCGAGCTGCACGACGAGGTCGGCCAGGTGCTGATCGGGCTGAAGCTCAACCTGGAGGCGAGCGCGCGCCTGGCTGACGAGCCGGCCCGAGCGCGACTTCGCGGGGCGCAGGTCCTGCTCACCGATCTCATCGGCCGGCTGCGGGATCTCTCCCTCGATCTGCGGCCCCCGATGCTCGACGACCTCGGCCTCGTGCCCGCGCTCCTGTGGCTGCTCGACCGGTACACCGCCCACACGCGGGTCCGCGTCGCCTTCAGGCACGGGGGCCTCGAGGGGCAACGCTTTCCCCCGGAGCTCGAGACGGCCGTGTATCGTATCGTCCAGGAAGCCCTGACCAACGCCGCCCGGCACGCCGCGGTGGACGAGGTCTCGGTGCAGCTCTGGACCACCGGAGAGCTCCTCCACATCCACGTCCACGATGAGGGGAAGGGCTTCGACGCCGACAGCGCCCCGGCCTCCGGGCTGTCCAGCGGGCTCGGCGGGATGCGCGAGCGGGCCGCCGTGCTGGGCGGCCGCCTCGCCGTCGACTCCCGCCGCGGGCTCGGCACCCTCGTGGCGGCGGAGCTGCCCCTGGGGGCCCGGGTGAGCGCGGGGCAGGGGTCGCCATGAGCCCGACGACGATCGTGCTGGCGGATGATCACGGCATCGTGCGGCAGGGCGTGCGCGTCCTCCTCGAGGCCGAGCCCGATCTCACCGTCGTCGGGGAAGCGGCCGACGGGGTCGAGGCCGTCAGGCTCGTGGAGCAGCTCCGACCGGCGGTGCTGGTCGCCGACGTGATGATGCCTGGGCTCACCGGGCTCCAGGTCACTCGCGAGGTCCGGCGTCGCTTCCCGCACACCCGCGTGGTGATCCTCTCCATGTACGCCAACGAGGCCTATGTGCTGGAGGCGCTCAAGAACGGCGCCGCCGGCTACGTGCTCAAGGAGGCGGGCGCAGCCGACCTCGTGCGGGCCATCCGCGAGGCGACGGCAGGCGGGCGTTACCTCAGCCCGCCGCTCTCCGAGCGCGCCATCGAGGCCTACGTGGAGCGTGCCCAGGCCACCCCCCCGGAACCCTACGACACCCTCACGCCCCGGGAGCGCGAGATCCTGCACCTCACCGTCGAGGGGCTGAGCAGCACGCAGGCCGCAGCCCGGCTGGCCATCAGCCCGCGCACCGTGGAGACCCACCGGGCCAACCTCATGCGCAAGCTCAACCTGCGCCGCCAGACGGACCTCGTGCGCTACGCGCTCGAGCGGGGCCTCGTACCGGTGGAGGGGCCGCCGCGCCCGCAGTCGTGAGGTCTGCAGCCGACATTCGGTACGTGGACTTCGGCGTCAACGCGCTCAGCCAGGGGCTCTTGATCCACACCAAGTACCTCGGCGAGAAGGACCTCAGCTGCCGGACGGTGCGCGCCAGCAGCAAGGCGTGGACGGAGGCCGCCAGGCACCCCGAGGAGGCGGCGAAGATCCTCGTGGAGATGTTCCCCAAGGCGGGCGTCATCGCGCTGAACCTCTCGCAGTGGAAGGACACCGTGCAGCTCATGTACACGGCCAACACCAAGGGGAAGCCCGCCGGCTGGATGGCGGCGGCGGACTGGGACACCCTGCTGGGCCTGCAGAAGACCTACGGCAACATCCAGACCAGGGCGCCGGCCGACTACTACACGAACGACTTCTTCGACTGCAAGTCGCGGCGCAGGGCAAGAGTGCCCGGCGGGTCAGTCCGGCTCCTGAAGCCAGGCGGCGCACGTGTAGAGGAAGAGGCAGGGCGGGGCGATGCCACGGTTCCGGTTGGCCCACGGCTCGCCTCCGACGGAATCTTGGCCCGTGCAGACCGAGGGCGCGAGAGCCACGAGGAAGAAGGTCAGCCGGCGGAGACGCGCGAGCAGCATCCCGGTTCAGCGCCGGTATCGCCAGCGGCTCGCTCGCACGGCGTCGAGGAGGGGCGAGGGCTCCAGGTCAGCCATCTCATCGCGCGTGTAAGGAAAGATGTCGACTCCCACCGGGAATGCCCCGGGCAGGAGGTCGGGAATCCTGTCGCGAGGCGGCCTGACTGAGGCCGTCAGGACAATGAAGAGATCGACGTCGCTGCCCGGGGCCCAGGTCCCCTTCGCGAACGAGCCGAACACGATGATCTCCTCCACGTCCGGACGTGTCCGGAGGATATCCGCCGCATAGGCGTCCACCGCTCGGCGCACCCCGGCTTCATCGACGGATTTGATCACGACAGAAGCCAAGGATCCCCTCCGCGAGGGCGATGGCCCTGTCGGCCTCGCCGCGGGTGTAGAGGTCGGCCGGCGCACCCCGCTCGAAGCCGTTCGGATACCGCGTCGGGATGTAGTGCTTGTCCAGCTCCTTCGCGTGGTCCATCAGCGCCTCGTCCGGTCGAGCCGGCCCGGGCAGACTCGCGAGAAGCACACTCAGGGTGTGGCCCCAGGCATCGAGGTGAAGCTTCTGGAACAGCGCCTTGATCGCCTTCTCCGCCGCTTGGTGGGAGGCGAACGCCGCCCAGTCGTAGTCCTTGTCCTCCCTGGCGTGATGGGCGTGGCGAAGGTCGGCTTCGGCCTGCCTCAGCCAGTCCCGCGAGCGTTCTGCCATCTGCACACGCCTCCCGTTAGCGGTCCCGGCCATCTTAACCCGCGGCAGGCTCAGCGTGTAGCCGCCATGAACGTCGCGGCCCCAACCCCGTCGCGGGCGACCTCGGCGCCAATCGGATGGGACCGGGGCAGGCTCGGCACGAGCGCCCGTTCCCGGAAGCGGGCGGCAGCCGGATGCCCGCGCCGAGTCTCGATCTCTGCGGCGGCGGAGTCCGCCGGGGCGGGACCATCACGGGGCTGCCGGGGTATAATGCCGCCCGGATCATCTGCGACGACCTGGGCCTCGCGCCCTGGTGGACCCCGCCGGATCCGGGGGCACAGTGGGCCGCACTGCACCGGACAGACCGTCGAAAGGACCGCGCATGGCCAGGCTCAGGATCGGCTTCATCCCCATCGAGGGCGGGCAGTTCTACCGGGAGGCCCTCGAGGAGGTGGTCCGCGGCGAGGACCTCGGCTTCGACTCGATCTGGATGGAGGAGCACCACTCCGTCCAGGACCACTACTGGCCCTCGCCGCTGACCGTGCTGGCCGGCTTCGCCACCCGCACCTCCCGCGTGACCCTCGGCACCGACATCCTGGTGGCGCCCTTCTACCACCCCGCACGGCTGGCCGAGGACGTCGCGATGCTCGACGTCATGTCCGGCGGCCGCGTCGTGCTCGGCGTCGCCATCGGCTACAAGCCGGACGAGTTCGCGCTGTACGGCGCCGAGATGGAGAAGCGCGGCGCGCGCTTCGAGGAGCAGCTCGCGGTGATGAAGGGGCTGTGGACCCAGGACTGGCTCTCCTTCAAGGGGAGGTGCTACCAGGTGGAGGGGCGGCTCGAGCCCAGGCCCGTCCAGAGGCCGCACCCGCCCCTCTGGATCGGCGGCTGGGGCGAGCTCACGCTGCGGCGAGCGGCCACGCTCGGCGACAACTGGATCCCCGGACCCACGGCCGAATTGCCGCGGCTCGTCGCCGGCAAGAAGCGGTTCCTCGACAACCGCGCCCGGGCCGGGCTCACCGCGCCCATCACGGAGTGGCCGCTGACCCGCGACGTCATCATCGCGGACACGGACCGGGAGGCGCGGGAGCTGGCCGAGCGGCACATCATGGTGTCCTACCGCAAGGAGTACGCCGGCGGCTGGAAGCACCCCTTCATCGACGCCTCCATCGCCACCAACCTCGACACCGTGATGAAGGACCGCTTCCTCATCGGAAGCCCCGACCGCGTCGTCCAGGCGCTCCGGCCCTTCGTCACGGAGTACGGGATGACCCACCTGATCTGCCGCCTCTTCTTCCCCGGGATGCCGCATGCGCACATCATGCGGGAGCTCGACCTCCTCGCCCGCGAGGTCATGCCGGCTTTCCGGTAGCCCTCCGCATGACAGCGGCCATCGGGCTCGCGCTCAAGGCGGCATCGTGCCACGTGCGCAACCTCCGCACGCGCCTGCCGTTTCGCTACGGCGCCGTGACGCTGACCCGCTTCCCACTGCTCCACCTGGCAGTGGAGGTCGAGGCCGCGGACGAGCGCCGAGACGGCGGCTTCGCTGCCGACAACCTCCCTCCGAAGTGGTTCGACAAGGACCCGGCCAAGAGCTTCCGGGACAACGTGGCCGACCAGCTCGCCTCGATCCGCGCGGCCCACGAGGCCTACCTCTCCGGCGGCGAGGCCGAGGCCTCTCTCCGGATCGACGGGGGCGCGCTCGCGGTGGGCTCGCTGCAGGCGCCAGGCTACGGCGTGGCGTTCCACCCCGATCTCGACTCCCTGACCCCGCTTGCCGAGTGGAGCTTCGACTCCCTCGAGGCCGCCCCATGATCGCCTATCGCCCGGGGCGCTCGTTCGCCTGGAACACGGCGCATTCCCCGAAGCTCCCGGCTCGCCCGCGCCGGCTGCCCGCAGGGCCGCCGGTGTTCCTCTTCGGCCGGACGATCGAGTGCGCCGTGGGCATCTCTGCGGGGCCCCTGCCCAACGCGCAGTGGATCCAGGCCTATGCGCGCCTGGGCTACGGGCTCCTCACCTACAAGACGGTGCGCACGGTCGCGCGCCAGGCCTTCGTCCAGCCCAATCTCCTCTTCTGCCGGCTCGGCGAGCCCTCGGTGGCGGAAGCCCGGGCGCCCCGGAACCCCGACCCGGCGGCCATCACCTGGGCCGTGTCGCTGGGGCTGCCCTCGGCCGATCCCGAGGTGTGGCGGGCCGACGTCAAGCGCGCCCGCTCCCGGCTCGGCGAGGGCCAGCTGCTCATCGTCAGCGTGGCGGGCACGCCCATGCCGGGCGGCGACGGGGAGCAGCTCGCGGAGGACTACGCGCGCTGCGCCCAGTGGGCGGCCGAAGCGGGCGCCGACGTGGTGGAGGTCCACCTCTCCTGCCCCAACACCATGGGAGAGCACCCGCGCATGATCTTCGAGGACAAGGAGCTCTCCGCCCGGATCGTGGGGCGGGTGCGGCAGACCCTCGGCAGCCATCCGGTGATCGCCAAGCTCGGCGCCACGCCGAGCCCGCGTACTCTTCACGAGCTGGCGACGCGGCTGGCCCCGTGGCTCGACGGCTTCATCCTGGTCAACGGCCTGCAGCGGCGGGTCGTCAAGGAGGACGGCGTCCCGGCCTTCCCCGGTGCCGGGCGCGAGCTGGCGGGTGTCTCGGGGGCCGCCATCTACGAGCACTGCCGCGTGCAGGTGGAGGAGCTGATCGCGTGGCGCAAGGCCGGCGCCTGGAACCGCACCATCCTGGCCGTGGGCGGCATCACCACCGTGGAACGCGCCCGCGACATGCTCGCCGCCGGTGCCGACGCCGCCATGGTGGCGACCGCGGCGCTGGCCGACCCCCTCCTCGCCGCGCGCTTCAGGCAAGCGCGGTAGCACCGGGCTCGCGGACGTGTGGTGCGTGCCCGCCCGATCTTTCTCTCCTCGACCCCGTTGATCTTGGCAAGGACGGGGAAGCGCGGGCCCTGGAGATCTCCCGGGACGGGCCAGCGGCTTACCCCAGAGGTTCTTGGGCTTGGCTGTGTGTTCTTCAGCCCGTTCATCCACGCGCTCGTCGGCCCGCTCATGCTACGATCCCATCGAGGAGGTGATGACGCATGACGGCGCGTGAAGCAACCGCCGAGGTGTTCTGGGCGGCCTTTCGCACCTTGCCTCGCGCATCCCGCGAGGCCGTGCTCGGCCGACTGCTCCGGGACCGCCGCACCCGCGAGGATCTCCTCGACGTCGCAGTGTCTCTCGGGCGGGCCAGCGAGAAGAGCATTCCGTATGAGAAGGTGCGCGCGCATCTCAGGAAAACCGGGCGGCTGTGACCTACGCCGTCCTCATCAAGCCCTCGGCCAGGCGAGAGCTTGAAGCCCTTCCCGACCACGCGCTCCGGCGTGCCGACCGCGTCATCGCCTCCCTGGGCGCTGATCCCCGCCCTCGGGGCTCCGTCAAGCTTCGCGGCATGGCCGACCTGTTCCGGGTGCGGGTTGGCGACTACCGCGTCGTGTATCGGGTCGACGACGTGACCCGCGTCGTGGAAGTGACCAGGATCGGCCACCGGCGGGACGTGTATCGCTGAGATTGTGATACGCTCTCGCCGATGCGCTGGCTCATCGTGCTGCCCTTCGAGCGCCCCGAGCACATGGTCGTCGACTTCCGCGACGCGCTCGGGGGGCTCGGGCACGAGGTCCGGACCTTCGCCTACCGGCGCGACAACGCGCTCTACAAGAACCGGGGCACCAAGGCCGCCTACCAGCTCTGGATCCTCAGGCGCCTCGAGCGGGAATGCGCCGCGTGGCGCCCCTCCCTCGTGCTGGTGGTCAAGGGGGGCCCCATCACCCCTGGCGTGATCCGGCGGGTGAAGGCGAAGGTGGACACCCTCTTCCTCAACTTCTTCCCCGACAACCCGCTCTGGATGATCCCCTTCGAGTGCATCGAAGCCTACGATCTCTTCTTCACGAAGGAGCGCTACGCGCTCCGGGCGCTCCAGGCGGTGGGGCTCAGGAACCTCCACTACCTCCCGCTCTACTGCGTGCCCGAGATGCACCACCCGGTGACGCTCACGGCGGAGGAGGAGCGCACGCTCGCCTCCCCGGTGGCCTTCGTGGGGAGCCACTACCCGTACCGTGAGCGGTTCGTCCGCGAGCTGGCAGGCTACCCGTTGCGGCTCTGGGGCGCCGGCTGGCACGGCGCCGCCTCCCCGGCCGTGCGGTCCATGGCCGGGGGCGGGCCCGTCTGGGGGCGCGCGAAGCTCGCCGTCTACTCGGGGGCCACGCTCTCGCTGAACCATCACCACCCCATGAACGACATCGTGGGCGTCAACAGCCGCGCCTTCGAGCTGGCCGCCAGCAGCGCCTGCCAGGTGGTGGATCTGAAGGACGAGCTGCCGCATCTCTTCACCCCGGGCAAGGAAGTGCTGGCCTACCGGGACCTCGCCGAGCTGCGCCGGTTCCTCGACTACCACCTCGCCCATCCCGACGAGGCCCGTGAGATCGGGCATGCGGCGCTCAAACGCGCGCTGGGCGAGCACACCCTCCGCCACCGCATCGAGGAGATCATCGACGTCGTCGAGCAGCGCTTCGGGAAGCGGTAGGGTGCTGTCTCTGAGGTTCGTTGACAGGCGCCGCCGGGTGGGGCCGGGGGCCCTCCCCGCGGAACCGTGGCTTCTGCGCGATGCCGGAGCCGAAGACCTCGATCTCGTGGCTCGTTACGAGACGTGGCCGCGGGTGGCGACTCAGCGTGTTCCGCGGGGAGGACCCCCGGCCCCGCCCGGCCCTCTGTCTTCGGATCTCCCAGACGGACCACGCGCGTGAGCGAGCCGGAGTCGTTCGCCAGCGAGCTCCGCTGCATCGACTGCGGCATGGCCGCCGCGCTGGGCTACCGGCTGCAGTGCGCCTTCTGCGGCGGGCTGCTCGAGCTGGCCTACGACGAGACTGCCCTCGCCAGGCGCGGGCCGGGCGTCTTTTCCGGCACCGGCCTTTGGCGCTACGCGCCCGTCCTGCCCATCGCCGACCCCGCGCACCGGTTGACGCTCGGCGAGGGCCAGACGCCGTTGCTCGAGTGCCCGGCGCTCGCCCGCCATCTGGGGGTGCGGCGGCTTCTCGTGAAGTTCGAGGGACCGAACCCCACGGGCACCGTGAAGGACCGCTCCTCGACCACGGCCGTCGCCGCGGCGCTGCAGTTCGGGTTCGGCGCGACGTCCGTCGTGAGCAGCGGCAATGCGGGCTCCTCCGTCGCCGCCTACTCGGCGCGGGCGGGGCTGCGCTCGCTGGTCTTCGCCTACGAGAAGGCCTCGGCGCCCAAGCTCCTGCACATGGCCGCCACGGCCACCGACCTCGTCATCTACCAGGGCGTCTACGACGACCTCATCACGATCTGGGACCGGCTCGTGGAGGACCGCCTCTTCTTCGACTGCGGGGCCTCGCGCAACGCCTACAAGCACGAGGGCAAGAAGACCATCGCCTACGAGATCGCCGAGCAGCGGGGCTGGCAGGTGCCCGACGTGGTCGTCGCGCCCGTGGCCGTGGGCGAGACGTTCATTGCCGCCCACCGTGGCTTCTGCGAGATGGAGCGGCTGGGCTGGATCGCGCGTCGGCCGCTGATGGTGGCCGCTCAAGCCACGCGCGCCAACGCCGTCGCCTCCGCCTGGCGCGAGCAACGCGCGCTCCAGCCGCTCAAGATCGGCTACACGGTGGCGGAGGGGCTCGCCGCGGGGAACCCCGGGCGCAAGGGCGAGTGGGTGCTTCGGATCCTCCGCGAGACGGGCGGTGTGGCTGGCGATGCCGAGGACGAGGAGATCCTCCGCGCCCAGGCGCTGCTGGCGCGGACCGAGGGCATCTGGGCGGGACCCACCGGGGTCGCCACCCTTGCGGTGCTCGAGCGCCTGCTGGCGGAGAAGGCCGTGGACCCCGACGCCGCGATCTGCGTCATCGTGAGCGAGACGGGGCTCAAGACCGAAGCTCCGCCGCCGAGCCGTCAAGGCACCGCCTTCGACGAGGCGTCGCTGAGGCGCCTCGTCCGCGATCGCCTCGGCAGGGCGAGCTGAGCCGTGCCGCACGGCGAGGCGAGCGGATAAGGGAATTCCCCGAGCGGAGCGAGGCCGGCGAGCTGAGCCCTGCCTCACGGCGAGGCAGGCAAGCTCAATTCGCGGCGCCAGGAATCCCCCAGCGGCGCGGACGCGTCGAAACGGGCGTGGGGCGCGGCTGCGCGCCTCCTGGAGCCGCCGCAGGACTTACTGGCCGGCACGCAGACTTTTCGTGCCCCGGCGCAGCCGGCAGCCTTGTTCGGCCGCGAGTTCGTGTGGCGAAAGATCTCCGCCCGGGCGCGATTCAGGCACGCGGCTTGCTCCGGGATAGGCGGCTGTCCAGCGCGCAGGCCGAATCGTCCCCGGGGAGGCCAGAAGAGATGACACGCGGAACTGCTCTCTCTGTCGCGCTGGCGGCACTGGTGACGCTCGCCGGAACGCCCGGGGCCCACGCCGGACCCGTGACCGACCAGCTCAGGCTCCACATCGACCGCGTCGTCCAGACACTCGAGGACCCCACCCTGAAGGGCCCGGCCAAGGCTCTGGAGCGGCGTCGGGCGCTACGTCAAGCAACCGACGGCATCTTTCACTGGGCGGAGATGGCCCGGCGCACCCTCGGCGGGCACTGGGAGGAGCGCTCCGAGACGGAGCGCGCGGAGTTCACCGCGCTCTTCCGCGACCTGATCGAGCGCGCGTATCTCGTCAAGATCGAGCGGTACAGCGGCGAGGCGATCCGGTACGAGGGTGAGTCCGCAGAGGGCGAGCGGAGGCTGGTCCGCACCCGGCTGCTGACGCGGCAAGGTCAGGAGGTCGCCATCGACTATCTGATGGCCCGCGACAGCCAGCGCTGGATGATCCACGACGTGGTCGTCGAGGGCGTCGGCCTCACCGCCAACTACCGCGCCCAGTTCGACGGGATCATCCGGACCTCCTCCTACGCGGAGCTGGTCCGGAAGATGCGGAGCCGCGCCTCCTGACCGGCGGAGCGGCTGGCGCGAGCGCGAGCCGCCGCGCCGCCAGCCGCGCCATCCGCGGGTCCTGCTCCACCCCGATCCACGCGCGGCCGGACTCCCGCGCGACGAGCGCGACCGTGCCGGCGCCCAGGAAGGGGTCGAGCACAGGGCCCCGCTTCCGGCTCCGCTCGAGCGCCGTGCGGATCACGGGGTCGGGCGTGGCGTCCCACAGGCTTTCGCGATGCGAGGGCGGGAGCGGAAGCATCCAGCAGAGCGTGGCCGAGTCGGGCCGCACCGCCCGGCCGGCCTTGCGGAAGCGCAGCACGTGGTTGAGGCGGTTGTCCCAGCGCTCCCGCGAGCACACCTGCGCCCAGCAGCCCATGGACTGGAGGCGCCAGCCCGTCCGCCGCAGCCACCCGGCGACGATGCCGTCGAGCCCCAGCCACTCCACCCCGTCGTGGCGATCGCCGATCACGAGCCACAGGTCGCCATCGGGGGCCAGCACGCGCCGCCATTCCGCACCGAACTCCACCGCGAGCCTGCGCGCCCATGCCCCGGCGGAGGCCCTGCCCCGGCCCCGCACCCAGTAGGGGGGCGAGGTGAAGATCACCCCGACGCTGCCGGTGGCAATGCCATCAAGGCGGCGGCTGTCCCCCACGAGGAGACAGCCCCGCCCGTCGCCGCTCTCGAAACGCGGCCTCACCGCCCGCGGTCCAGCCGCTTGCACTCGTTGACCACGCGCTCGGCCAGCCGGATGGGCTCGGGCACCCGCAGCCGGCTCGCCGCGAGGACGCAGGCGATCGCGCGCGCCAGGCCGATGCGGTGGCCCGGCGAGACGTAGATGGGACGCACGCCGTCGCGCGTCCTGAGGACCGCGCCCACCGTCCGTCCCTCGATGGTGAGCGGCGTCCAGTCCCCGCGCCGCGGCCCCGGGTCGTCGTGCTCGCCCACCAGCCGTGACTTGGCACAGCCCACGCTCGGCAGGTCGAGGAGCACTCCCACGTGCGACGCGAGCCCGCACCCACGCGGATGCGCGATCCCCTGCCCGTCGAAGAGGCAGACGTCGGGTTGCCGCGTCAGGCGGGCGAAGGCCTCGAGGAGCAGCGGGCCCTCGCGGAAGGAGAGGTAGCCGGGGATGTACGGGAAGCGCGGCCGGTGCGAGGCCGTCGCCGTCTCGACGACGGCGCCGTCGGGGAGTGACACGAGGACCACCGCGGCCCAGGCGCGCGAGCCGTCGCCGCGGTAGGCGAGGTCGGCGCCGGCCACGAGGCGCCACCGTCGGGGCCCGCCCGTCGTGCGCACCCGCGAGCGCAGCCGCTCCTGGATGGCGCGCGCCACGGCGAGCGTGGGCACCCGGCGGACAGGGATCACGGTGGAACCCGGATTCACAGCGGGTATGGCACCAGCTCCTCGGCGATCTCCACGATCCCGGTGAACCGGGAACGAGCCTCCTCCGCCAGGGCCTCCGCGTCGTCGTGATGGATCGGATCCATGTGGGTCAGGAGGAGGCGGTGGACACCTGCCAGCGCCGCGATCTCGCCGGCCTCGGCCGCCGTCGAGTGAACGCCGAGGCGCTCGCCGGCGCGCTGCGAGAAGGTCGCCTCGTGGATCAGCGTGTGGGCACCGCGGGACAAGGCCACCACCGCGTCACAGGGCTCGGTGTCCGAGGAGTAGACGACGGAACCGCGCCCGTGCACGTCGAAGCGCAGCGCCAGGTTCGGCATGCTGCCGTGGGCGTTGGGCGATGCCGTGATGGCGAAGGAGGCGGAGGTCGCCACGAGGGCCCCCTCGCGGGGCGGCACCGGCTCCCACGCCAGGGGAAACATCCCAGGCCGCTCCAGGAGACCGAACACGCCGAGGAGGGCGCGGAGAGGCTCGGCGTGCTCCTGGCGGCACGCGATGGCCAGCGGGGCCGCGCGCTTCATGAGCAGCAGATTCTGGATCAGCGACGGCAAGCCATAGGCGTGGTCGGGATGGATATGGGTGATGATCACTCGCTCGAGCCGCGCGGGCGTCGTCCCGGCCAGGAGGAGCTTCTGCACCGGACTGCCCCCGCAATCCACGAGCACGACCTCGGGGTGCCCCACGAAGACCAGGGAGGTCGTGTCCCGGCGCAGGGAGGGCACGGCCCCCGAGGTTCCGAGGAAGGCGAAGTGCACGGACCGTTCAGGCGGCGGGGCGGGCGCGCCTGAGCATGAGCGGCACTGCCGCGAGGGCCACGGCCACGCCCAGCAGACTCACCAGCTGGGCCACGCGCAGCGGCCCCAGCATCAGGGGATCCGTGCGGATGGCCTCGGTGAAGAAGCGCCCCGCGGAGTAGAGGCCGAGATAGGTGAGGAAGAGGGCGCCCGGCGCGCGCGCCACGCGGTCGCGGAGGAGCCAGGCGAGGAGGGCAAAGACGGCCAGATCCCAGAGGGACTCGTAGAGGAAGGCGGGGTGGAAGAACTCGCTCTGGGCGTAGACCAGCGGGCGGTGCGGAGGCGAGATGTACAGCTTCCAGGGCAGGCTGGTCGGCGTGCCGAAGGCCTCCTCGTTGAAGAAGTTGCCCCAGCGGCCGATGGCCTGCCCGAGGGCGAGGCTCGGCGCCACGATGTCCGTGTAGACGCGCAAGGGCAGCCGGCGCCGCCACGCATAGCCGCCGCCGACCAGGAGCCCGCCGAGGAGCCCGCCGTGGATGGCGAGCCCCCCTTCCCAGACCGCGAGGATCTTGGCCGGGAACTGGGCGTAGTAGTCCAGGTTGAAGGCGACGTAGTAGAGCCGGGCGCCGACCAGGGCGCCGAGCAGAGCGAGCTCCGCGGCCTTGAGCAGGCTCTCGGGATCCTGCCCGCGGCGCCTCGCGTCCCGGTAGGCGAGCCAGAGCCCCAGCGCCATGGCCGTGGCCATCAGCAGCCCGTACCAGCGAATCGTGAGGGGACCGAGCTGCAGCGCGACGGGACCGGGGGACCTGAACATCAGCGCGAGGCCTCTCGGCGGAGGCGAATGGGCATCACTCGAAGTCCGTCACATCCAGCAGCGGTTCCGGTCGCCCGTTGACGTCACCGCCCTCTTATACGGCGGGACGCTTTGGCTGTCAAATCATTGACACTCTTCGTGCGCCTTCGTATCATCGAGGGGAAGCCTTCGCCCCCGATGTGCGCCACAGAAAAGGAGCCCTGAGTGCCGGGAAACGGAAGCCTGAACTCCAGCGTCATCGAGCTCGTCCTCAACGCCGGTCCCGTCGCGAAGTTCGTGCTCCTGCTCCTCGGCGTCTTTTCCATCGTCTGCTGGGCCCTCGTGGTCGAGAAGTGGTGGGAGTTCCGGAAGATCCGCAGGGAGTCGGCGCGCTTTCTGAAGGTCTTCCGCGAGGGGCGCCGGCTGTCGGCCATCTTCGGCGCCGCCAAAAAGCACCGCGAGAGCCCGCTGGCCCAGCTCTACATCGCGGGCTGCCAGGAGGCCGGTGGAGCCCTCGGTGGCGCGGAGCTGCTCGACCACGTGATCGAGGAAGCCGAGGAGGGAATCCCGGCTGAGCGCGTGGACGCCATCCAGCGGGCCATGCGGCGAGCGGGCTCGGGCGAGGTCTCCCGCATGGAGCGCTACCTGCCCTTCCTCGCCACGACGGCGAGCGCCGCGCCCTTCATCGGGCTCTTCGGCACGGTCTGGGGCGTGATGAGCGCGTTCCACGGCATCGGGCAGCAGGGCTCGGCGAGCCTGGCCGTGGTGGCACCTGGCATCTCCGAGGCGCTCATCGCCACGGCGGCGGGCCTCGGCGCCGCCATCCCCGCGGTCATGGCCTACAATTACTTCGTCAATCAGGTGAAGCGCTGGGCGACTGAGATGGAGGGCTTCACCCTGGATCTCCTCAACCTGTTCGCCCGCCCGGCCCCGAAGCCGGCGCGGATCGTGAAGGATGGCCATTAAGGTCGACTCGTCGGAGTACGGTGCCGGCGGAGCCCGGATCGGCGCCACGCTGTCCGAGATCAACATCATCCCGCTGGTGGACGTGATCCTGGTCCTCCTCCTCATCTTCATGCTCACCGCGCCGCTCATGCACCGCGGGATCGACGTCGCGCTGCCGAAGAGCGCGGCCAAGCCCACGGCGGTGGAGGAGCGGGTGGTCCTGACGCTCACCAAGGACCGTACCGTGTTCGTCAACGACAAGCCGGTCCCCCTGGCGGGCCTCGAGCCGAGGCTGCGCGACGTACTCAAGAGCCGGGCTGACAAGACGATCTACCTCAAGGCGGACCAGGGGCTCCAGTACGGTTTCGTGGTCGAGACGATGGACCGCGTGCGCCGGGCCGGAGTCGAGAAACTCGGCATGGTAACCGAACCGGCGAGGGAACGCTGATCTCCACCGGCGCGGCCGGAGGGGTTCCGATGCGGTACCCGTTTCGGGTGGCGCCGGTCAAACCCGGTCCCGCCCTCCGCAGCCGGCGAGTGCCGTACCTGGCCATCACCGTGTCCACCATCGGCCACGGACTCGCCGCCGCAGCGCTGTTCGTCTGGGTGATCTGGGGGGTCGGGAGCAGCCAGAAGGTCTACGTGGTCAACCTCGTCCCCGCGGTGGCGGCGGTGGGATCTCCCTCCGGGGCCACCACGCCGGCGCTGCCGCCGCGCCCGGCCACGCCGGCGCCGTCGCGCTCCACCCTGCCCGAGCCCGAGCCGCGGGAGGCGCGGGCGCGCGAGCCGGTCAAGCTCCCCGACAGCCCCGCCGTGGCGCCGCGGCTGCCCTCACGCCCAGCCGCGTTGCCACGTCCGGGCCAGAGGGAATTGCCGCCCCTCGGCGCGCCCGAGGTGCGCCGCTCCCCTGCGCCGCCCATCGCCGCCAGGGCCGGAGAGACCCCGGCCGAGGCGCGTCCGGCGCCGCCTCCGCCCCTCGGCAAGACCACGGGCTCGGTCACTGGCACGGGCGCCCTCACGCTGGACGTCTCCGACTTCCCTCATGCGTGGTACCTCCGGGTAGTGCTCGGCAAGGTCGAGGAGCGGTGGCAGAGGCAGGGGCAGACCAGCGAGCCGGCGCAGAAGCCGCTCGTCTTCGTGGAGATCCAGCGTGACGGCTCCATCCGGCCCCCGACGATCGAGAAGAGCTCGGGCAATGCCTTCTACGATCAGGCCGCGCTGCGCGCCATCGCGGATGCGAGCCCCTTCCCCCCCCTTCCCCAGGAGTGGAGCAAGCCTTCGCTGCGCGTGATGTTCCGCTTCGAGCTCCGACCGGGGCGCGGCTGAGCGTGCGCGAGGTGCGGGCACTCCTGGCCCTCGCGGCCGCGGTCCTGACGGTCGCGGCCAGCCTCCTCGCCTCGCCGCCGCCGGCGCGCTCGCAGGCCCCCGACGTGCTGCTCAACGTCATGGCGAGCGGCGCCAAGCGGCTCAACATCTTCATCCCTGACTTCACCGTGGTCGCGGGGGCGGATCCTGGCGTCCTCGCCAAGCGGGTCCCCGAGGTGGTCGGCGCCGATCTCAGGTTCTCGGCGCTGTTCAGCGTGGTCTCCGATCCCGCCCCGCTGCCGGTGGGCGATGCCGAGGCGCTGCGCCAGCGGTGGTCCGGCGCCGCGGCCGCGGGCGCCCATGCGGCACTGCACGGGCTCCTGAGCCTCGGCGGCACCCGCGCGACGGCCGAGATGAGGCTCTACGACCTGACCTCGCCCGAGCTGCGCCTCATCGCCACGAAGAAGGTCGAGATGCCGGTGGCGGAGGCGCGCCGGCTGGCCCACAAGATCGCCGACGAGGTGGTCTTCCAGTTCACGGGGGAGCCGGGCATCGCGGACACCAGGATCGCCTACGTGGCCGGGCGCCCTGGAGCGAAGGAGCTCTACCTGGTGGACTACGACGGCGCCGGGCCGCACCCGCTCACGGCCAACCGCTCCGTCAACCTGTCCCCCGCGTGGAGCCCCGACAGCCGTTCCGTGGCCTTCACGTCCTACCTGGGCGGCTACCCCTATCTCTACCGGCTTTTCGCCTTCGAGCGCCGCCCGGTGCAGCTCCTCGCGGGCTACCTCGGCATCAACATCTCGCCGGCGTGGAGTCCCGACGGCCGCTCGGTGGCGCTCACGCTGTCGAAGGACGGCAACCCGGAGATCTATGTCCTCACCGTCGCCACGGGTGCCTTCCGCCGGCTGACCACGCACAGCGGGATCGACACCGAGCCGAGCTGGTCACCCACGGGGCGGGAGATCGCCTTCACCTCGGACCGCGCCGGGAGGGCGCAGATCTTCGTCATGGACGCGGAGGGCACCAATGTGAGGCGCCTGACCGGCGGCGGCTTCAACACCCAGCCGCGCTGGTCGCCGAGGGGAGACACGATCGTCTACACCTCGCGCCAGGGCAACCACGATCTCTGGGCCGTGAGCCCTGACGGCTCCAATGTCCGCCGGCTCACGGCGGGCCCCGGAGACAACGAGAGCGCCTCCTGGGCCCCCAATGGTCGCCATCTGGCGTTCCACTCGAGCCGCCTTCGCGGCTCGAGCATCTTCACCATGCTGGCCGACGGCTCCGAGCCGCAGCCCGTGCCCACTCAAGGGGGTGAGGCTACAAGTCCTGCTTGGTCTCCCCGCCTTCCGTGATAAGATTGCCGGGGATTTTTGGCGTGTTCACCGGATGTAGACAAGGAGGAGTGGACATCATGCCGCAACGACGGGGTCACATGGTCCTGGTCCTGCCCCTGCTGATCCTCACCCTGTTCCTCGTGGGATGCCCGAAGCGGCCGGCCACCACCGCGGCCACGGCTCCCCCTCCCACCGCGCCGGCGGCTCGTCCCGCCCCGGCGGCACCAGCGCCGTCCGCTGTCGCGCCGGCTCGTCCCGCCCCGGCGGCACCAGGGCCGTCCGCTGTCGCGCCGGCTCGTCCCGCCCCGGCGGCACCAGCGACGCCGCCCAGGCCCGCCGAGTTCGCCGAGACCCCGAACCTCAAGGACATCCACTTCGCCTTCGACAAGTACGACATCAGGCCGGAGGACGCGAAGATCCTCGACAGCAACGCGGCATGGCTCAAGCGGGAGGCGAGCAGCCTGGTGCTGATCGAGGGGCACTGTGACGAGCGCGGCACCAACGAGTACAATCTCGCGCTCGGCGAGCGCCGCGCGAAGGCCACCATGAACTACCTCGTGTCCCAGGGAATCCAGGCCAGCCGGATCACCATCATCTCGTATGGCGAGGAACGGCCCAGCTGCTCGGAGAAGAACGAGGCGTGCTGGTCGAAGAATCGCCGCTCCCACTTCCTGGTGAAGGCCCGATAGCGCGCCAGGAGCGAGCGGTGGCCCTGATGTTGCAGCCGTGGAAGGGGAGCCTCGGGCTCCCCTTCGTTGCGTGGGCGGGGCTCCCTGCGCTGGCTCTGCTGGCGGTGGGATGCGCCGACCTCACCGGGGACGGGCTGCATCAGGACGTGGCCCAGCTCCGCCAGGAAGTGAACGCCCTCACCCTCGCGGTTCACCGCGCGCGAGGCGACGCGGAGGCGGTGACGGGCCAGATCGATCGCCGCACCCGGGAGGAGGCGGCGGAGAGCAAGCGCCAGCTGGGGGCTCTGTCGGGCCGGCTCGACGCGCTGGGCACCGAGGTCGCCGGGGCAGCCGCCCGCCTCGAGGAGATCTCCCAGCGGCTCGAGTCGCTGAGTCGCCAGCTCGCTGCCCGACCCGCCGCTCCGCCGACTCCGGCGGTGCCTCAACTCGCCGCGCCCGCGGCGGTCCCGGGACCGCGGGTGTCGGGCGGCGAGCCCACCGCCGAGCAGGCGTACCAGGCGGCCTATCTCGACTTCACCAAGGGCAACTTCCCGCTGGCCCTCTCGGGCTTCCGCGAGTTCGTGCGGCGCTTCCCGGACTCTCCGCTCGCGGACAAGGCGCAGTACTGGGTCGGCGAGTCCTATTTCAGCCTGGCGCGCGCCAGCGCCGGAGCCGGCCAGAAGGAGAAGGCGGCGCGGGAGCTGCAGCAGGCGGTGCAGGAGTTCCGGAAGGTCGTGTTGAACTACCCACGAGGTGAGAAGGTGCCGACGGCCATCTACAAGGAGGCGCTGGCACTGATCGAGCTGAGGCAGCCCAGGGTCGCCCGCCTGCGGCTACAGTACCTCCTCGAGAACTTCCCCCAGTCCGAGGAAGCCCCGCTGGCCAGGGAGCGCCTGGCCGCGCTCAGCGGGTAGTAGCCCCGGTCTGCCCTTCGATCTGGGAAGCGAAGACCCAGATCACGGTCACGTCGCGGTCAGGGGTGTGGTAGACCATGACGCTGCCGTCAGGGTCGGCCGTGCTCACGTCCTGCACCACCACAGGATCCGCCCACGCCGCCGGGAGCTCGCCCTCCCGGCCGGGCCAGAGGGAGAAGGTCAGGAGCGAGGCGGCCAGCGCGGCCGTCACCGTGGCCAGCCGTGGGTGCCCCCAGATGGGCTTCCAGAGCGGCAGCCACCAGACCTCCGCCACGGGGCGCGGCGGCTCGCTCGCGATGCGGCGGCGAACCGCCGGCCAGAAGCCGGACCACTCCGGCTCCTCGACCCCGATGGCCTCCGCGCTGACAAGGCGGCGAAGGGCGCTGAGGCGCTCCACCGTGGCCTGGCAGGCGCTGCAGCGCCCGACATGGCCAGAGACCGCGCGCGCGGCACGGCCTTGGAGGGCGCCGTCCGCATGGGCCTCGAGACGGGACCGGTACCAGAGACAGCCGAGGGTGGGCATCACCGACAGTGTACCTCGCTATCTCAGACGGTCAGCCGCCCTTGCATATTCCCGCCCCCGCAACTAAGGTCAGGGGAAGCGGCACGGGGCGTGGGCCTTCCGCTGGGCCCGGCGTGATCAGGGGCGCTCCCGGGGGAGGCGCTCCGGCGTCGCGGTACCCGCCGAGAGGATGATGCGGATGCCCTCCTCGATGGTGAGCCCGGTCGTGAGTGCCTCGCCCCTCGGCACCAGGATCACGTCGCCGAGGTAGAGGTTGTTGGTGGGCACGAATACCGTCACCATCGCCCGCTCGCCCTCGGGACCGTTCACGAGCACCTCGGAGGTCACGAAGCCGAAGACGAACTCACCCTTGCGAGGGTGCTCGGCCAGCACCACTTCCTTGAACGAGCTGCGCTTGGCCGGCGAGAAGGACTCGAGCAGCTCCTTGATGGTCGGGTAGATGTGGCGGAAGATCGGGACGCGCGTGAGCAGCCCCTCCACACGGATGAGGATGCGCCGCCCGACCACGTTGGTGGCCACGGTTCCCACGACGAAGATGAGCACCACGGCCGTGAGGAAGCCGAGCCCTGGGATGCGCCTGCCGAACATGCGCGCGTACCCGGGCGAGAAGAAGTCGTCGATCGCGTCCCAGAACAGGTAGAGGAGCGACGAAGTGGCGATGACGGGAACGGTGACGAAGAAGCCGGTGATGAACCGGACCTTGGCCCACTTGCGGAAGCTGCCGGCCATCTCCGCCTGATGACACCACAGGGGTCCGGGCAAGTCAAGGAACTGACCGGCACCGTGGCGCTCGTCACGGGCGGCGCCGTGCGCGTGGGCCGCGCCATCGCCCTCGGCCTGGCACGCCAGGGCGCCGACGTCGCGATCGGCTACCACCGATCGGCACCGGCGGCCCGCGCGACGGTCGCGGAGCTGCATGCCCTCGGGGTGCAGGCGGCGGCCCTGCGTGCCGACATCGCCAGGCCCGCCGAGGCCCGGCGCCTCGTGACGGACGCAGCGCGGCAGCTGGGTCGGCTCGACCTGCTCGTCAACAACGCGGCCGTCTTCGTGCGGACGCCCTTCGCCGACACCACGCCGGCCCAGTGGGAGCGGCTCCTCGGGGTGAACCTCAGGGGGGCGTTCTTCTGCGCTCAGGCGGCGGCCCGCGCGATGGGGCGCCGGGGCGGGCGCATCGTCAACATCGCGGATGTGGGCGCGGTGCGCGGCTGGCCGGCCTACATCCCCTACGGCGTGTCCAAGGCAGGCCTCCTGATGCTCACGAAGGGGCTGGCGGCGGCGCTGGCGCCGCGGATCCAGGTCAACGCGGTGGGCCCGGGCGTCGTGCTCCTCCCCGAGGGCGTGCGGGCAGGGCCCCGGGAGCGGCTCACCGCCCGCATCCCGATGCGCCGCCGCGGCCATCCAGACGACGTGGCGGCGGCCGTCTGCTTCTTCGCCACCTGCCCTGGCTACATCACCGGCCAGGTCCTCTTCGTGGACGGCGGCGCCACCGCGATCTGACAGCAGATGCGGGCGCCGCGCCTCAGCCGCGGAGCCTGAGCGCGCCAGGGCACACGGAGACCTCGAACGGCACGCCGCCCCAGGGCTCGCCGTCGAGCTCGAGCGGCACCGCCTCCGGGCTGTCGACGGCGACGGTGTGAGTCCGACGCATCCGGACCTTTGGGTTTCTCAGGTGCCCGCCCCAGTAGCGGGTCTCGGCGTGATCGAAGCGGAGGCCCTGGCGAGTCAGCCGGTCGCGGAGGGCGGGCCAGAGGCCGCCGGTGCGGCCTCCTCCGGCCGAGGGGTTGACGATGACGAGCGGAAGCGCGCCTATCTGGGCCCCGCCAGAATCAGCCGGCGCCCATGACGCGCAGGAACTCCGCCACCGATGAGAAGCGCATCAGCGGGTTGTGGCGTTTCTCGTCGCCGATCGTCGTGGCCGAGCCGCCGTAGTTGTGGCCAGGCAGCACCACCGTCGCGTCTGGCAGCGCCCCCAGCCGCTGGGTGAGCGAGTAGTACATCTCTTTCGGATCGCTCCCGGGCAGGTCCGTCCGCCCACAGGAACGGATGAACAGTGTGTCGCCGGAGATGAGCCGCCCGTCCACGAGGAAGCACTGCGATCCGGGTGTGTGCCCCGGCGTGTGGACGAAGGTGAGCGTGAAGCGGCCCACCGGCAGCGTGTCGCCAGCGTCCACCTTCACGAGGTCCGAGCCGAAGCCCTTGAGGAACTCGCGCTCCGACCGGTGCACGTATACCTTCACAGCGGCCTTGGCCAGCAGTTGCTCGACGCCCGGGATATCGTGGCCGAAGAGATGGCCTCCCACGTGGTCCTGGTGGGTGTGGGTCACGAGCACGCCCGCGAGCCGCATGTCGTCGGCCTGCATCCGGTCGAGGACGGCGTCGATCTCCCAGGCCGGATCCACCGCCACGCATTCGCGCGTGACGGGGTCTCCGACCAGGTAGACGAAGTTCTGCATGGGGCCGAGCTCCATCTGCTTGAGGTAGAGAGTGTCGCTCATGCCCTCATCCTACCATCCCCCGGAGGCTCAGGGTGCCCAGTAGCCCTCCACCCAGACCGGCTGGTACTGACCTGTCTGGGTCACCTGGGGCGTGTAGTGGCTCTCCACCCACACGCCCTCAGCCGTGTAGAATCCCGGCACATAGAGGTAGGAGGTGGAGAACCGGGGCACCCAGTGGTAGCTCCAGTATCCGGGCACCCAGCGGGGATAGACGGGCGCCACGTAGCTCGGGGCGTAGTAGTAGTTCCTCGGGACGACGATGACCCTGTGGCGGGGATCCTTGACGATCCCCCTCGTGTGACGCCGTCGGTGCTCGTGGCGCCAGCCCGGCGGCGGGCCAGGCCGGTGCCCGCTTCCCTCGATGATCTTGACCCCGTCTGCCGGGGCCGGCGTCGGAGCCATGCTCACGGCCGGCAGCAGCGCCGCGGCGACGAGAAGGGCTCCTGATCTCGCGTGCTTGAGCATGGGGCACCTCCACTTCTCGGAAGCCTCCGGAGCTGGGAACCCGGAGCCCCCGATCGAGGTTCCGATCAGCCCGGGATGTCTGACGGGGCCTTGCGGAGGTCGCGGGCCAGCTTGCTGTCTATGACGTAGATGACGGGGGATGTCTTCACGCGAGCGTAGGTGCGCTCGCCCTCCTCCTTCCCCAGGAGGAGCGTGGCGATCTCGGCGCCGCTTGCCCCGGAGAGCGTCACCTCGAGCTCGGGCCGGCCCAGCCCGTAGCGCGCAGCATCATCTCCCTTGGCGGAGGCAATCTCTTTCCAGCGGAGCGCCTTGAGCGCCAGCAGGAGATCCGAGACACGCGCCTCCTTCGCCGCCCCCTTCGACGGCTCCAGCGCCTTCCACTCCCCCTCGCCCTTCCGTTCCACCAGGAGCGACTTGCCGCCGCCCGCCACCCGCGCCCGCTTGACGTCGGCGAGCTCGAAGGCCGGCAGGAGGCTCTTGTCCCGCAGGTCGGAGCTGGTGCGGGCGAGGTCCTCGAGCACCTTGCCCTCCACGAGCATCACCGGCCCCTGCCCGGCCACCGCAGCGACGGCGGCCGGGCGCCCGCCGCGGACCTCGCGCGAGGCGGCCAGGAGCAGCACCTTGGGCTCCTTCGCCCCGTCCTCCCAGAGGCGCACCGTCACATCCGGCCTGGCGAGATAGCGAGGGATCTCCTTCGCCTCCTCGGCCAGGAAGCCGCTGGCGCGCAGGTCACGGATCCGCCAGAGGAGGCTGTTGACCGCGCCGGGGTCGGCCTTGAGCGGCTCGGGGCTCGTGAGCTTCCACTGGCTGCCCTCTCGCTCGATGGTGACCCGGTCCCCGGCGTGCTCCAGCGAGACCTTCGCCACCTTGTCGTACGCGTAGGCGACCACGACCTTGTCGCGCAGGACGCCCACCGTCTTGGGCACGGCCGTCCACAGCTCCTCACCCACCAGGAGGACGCCCGGCTCGCCCTGCCGCATCACGTAGACGCCCTTCTTGTCCTTGTCCTGCCGGCCGAGGAGAAGTGTCCTCGAGGACCGCTCCTTGTCCTTCCCGAGCCAGAGCGTGACGGTCGCGGGTCGGTCCAGCCCGTAGGGGCGGAGCGACTTCGGCGCCTCGTCCACGAACTCCTTGGCGCGGGCCCCGCCCAGCTTGTCCAGGAAGTCGGCCATCAGGTCGGCGTCGGCCTTGAGGGCCCGCGGCTTGGTGATCTGCCACTGGCCGGCGTCCCGGGCCTCCACGGTCATGCGGTCGCCGGCCACTTCGAGCTCCACGGCGGTCAGCTTCTGTCGCTCGAAGGAGAGAACCGTCTTGTCGCGCAGGTCGGCGACGGGACGGGCCACGTCGCGGCCCACGATCTCCGACAGGGCGAGCACCGCGGGCTTGCTCGCCTGCTTGCCGTACACCCAGGCCCCGGTCGGGCTCTTGCCGCCGACCAGCAGCACGAGCGGCTCGGAGCGCCCCTTGACCTCGAGAGTGACCTGGGCCTCGGGCGGCTCGATTCCGAACTCGCCGAGCTTGCCGGGGTCCGAATCGATCTCCCGGTCCACCCGGATCGTCGCGAGCGTGGTCACCAGCCCGTCCACGGTGCTCCGGTCGCCGCGGGTCTTCACGGGCTCGAGCATCTCCCAGCCCGCGTCCCCCGCGCGCTTGAGCTTGACCGTGTCGGCCTTGCGCTTGAGCGTGAGCGCCTCGATGTCCTTGGGCTCCACCTGCCAGAGGCGCCCCTTGGCGCTCTCCGCCTTCTCGCGGGCCGGTGCCAGCCTGTAGGTGTCGTAGTAGTAGAAGCCGCCGAGGCCGGCGGCGAGCAGGACCAGGACGACGAGGGATTTCCAGTTCATGGCCCGAGCCGCCGGACTACCTGGAGCGGCGCCGGCGAACGACGGTGACGATCCCGCAGACCATCACGGCCCCTGGCAGCACGATGACCGGCAGCCACAGAACGGCCTGGGACTGCGAGGAGGTCAGGATGATGGGGATCTGGCGGACATCCTTCGCGCGCACCGAGATCAGGTCCTCTTCCTCGGCCAGCCAGGAGACGACGTTGAGGAAGAAGTCGCGGTTGCCCTGGGTCCCGAGGAACTGGTTGGAGGCCAGGTTGGCGGTGCCGACCACGACGAGGCGGGCCCGCGCGGGCCTGGGCTCCTCGGCCGCGCCCCCCGTCGGCGCCGCGGGCGTGGGACCAGCCTTGGCGTCCGGCTGTGTCTCGATGGTCGCGACGGCGGCCACCGGGAGCGGCCCCTTCCGGTCCTGGGGATCGGGCTTGGCCTCGCCGCGCTGCAGCGCTGTCTTGTCGGTCTCCCCCCAGGACTGGGCGCTCGAGTGCGCGAGGGTCTGCACTTGCACACCCTTCGGCGGCGTCTTCGCCGCGGCGACCGAGCGGGTGAGCGGGAACAGGGTCATGACGCCGCCCAGGTCCCGCGTGATCGGGTGGCTGTCATACTGGTTGACGACGGGGACCTCGGGACCCACGCCGAAGAGCCGGCCGATAGGATTCATCTCGACGACGAGGTCGTCGCCGAGGTCGAAGCCGTACTTCGCGAGGTACGTCCGCAGCCCCTCCGCCTGGAAGGGCGCGGCCATGAAGAAGACCTTGCCGCCGCGGCCGATGTAGCCGTCCAGGGCCTCCAGCTCCTGCGGGAAGAGATCGGTGCGCGGCCCCGGGACCAGGAGCAGGGCCGCGTCCTGCGGGATCTTCGGATCGCGGGCGAGGACCAGCTCCTTGACCTCGTAGTTGGCCTTCTCCATCTGTTCCCTGGCCTGGCTGAGCCCCGGGCGATCGCCGCTGGCGATGTCGGCCTCCCCGTGCCCCTTGACGACATAGACCACGCGCTTGCCGTCCCGGGTGACCTTCACGAGGCCGTTGGTGAGTTTCTCCTCCTCGGCGTCCAGGACCTTCTCCGACTTGGCCTGCCCCTTGCCGCCGCGCTCCAGCACGACGGTGCCGTAGGTCTCGACCCCGTACCGGCGCGCCAGCCCAGGTGCCCGGTCGGGGTCTTCCATGCGCCAGGTGAACTTCCCGCCGGAGTAGGCCGCATACTGCTTGAACAGATCCTCGGCGGTACGCTTGCCCGGGGTGTCCGAGCGGAAGAAGGCGATGGCCTCCACCGGCAGCTTGAGTGTTTGCAGCACCTTGATGGTCTGGGGCGACACGCTGTGACGCTTGTTCTCGGTGAGGTCCCAGCGCGCGCTGTGCTTGATGGACAGGGCATTGGCGACCACGACGATGCCGAGCGCCAGCAGCACCATGGCGCCCAGCCCCGCGCCGTAGCGGGCGGAGCGGTGGCCGAGGGCGCGGCCCACCTGCCCGGCGTTGAGGGCGAGGGAAAGCAGCAGCAACGCCGCCCCCGCGATCACGAGGGCCCACCGGAGCCGCTCGAGCCCCGGCACGAACAGGGCCGCCCCGCCCGCCCCGAGGAGGCAGAGGACGGCGACGGTTGCGGCCCAGCGACGCAGGACGCTCATGCCGTCATCCGTTCCACCGCTTGGCTTCCAGGGAGCGGAGCGCCAGGAAGAGGGCCAAGGCCGTGGCCGTCAGGTAGTACACGACGTCTTTCGTGTCAAGCACGCCCTTGCTGAAGCTGTCCATGTGGTCGGTGATCGCCACGTACTGCAGCACGGTCCTGAGGGTGCCGCCCGCGAAGTCCGCCCCCCAGCCGACGACCCACAGCGCGAGCAGGATGCCGAAGGTCGCGAACCCGGCGACGATCTGGTTTTCGGTCATCGACGACAGCAGGAGGCCGATGGAGAGGAAGGTCCCGCCCAGCAGCAGGAGCCCGAGGTAGCCGGTGAGGACCGCCCCCCACTCCACCCGCGCGAAGTGCGCCACCATGCCCGGATAGAGGAGGGTCAGGACCAGCAGGAGCACGTAGAGCCCGCCCGCGGCCAGGAACTTGCCCAGGAGGACCTCCCCGTCGCGAACCGGGTAGGTCAGGAGCAGCTCGATGGTGCCGGAGCGCTTCTCCTCCGCGAAGAGGCGCATGGTGATCATCGGCATGAAGAACAGGAGGACCACGCTCATGTTGGAGAAGAGCGGCCGCAGGATCGCCTCGGTGGGGTTCAGGCTCTGGCCCATCTGCGGCTGCATGGCCGCCTGCATGGAGGACATGTTGTAGAAGAAGAGGATCTGGGTGAAGAACCAGCCCGAGATCACCAGGAAGAATGTGCCGACGACATAGGCGACGGGCGAGCCGAAGTACAGCCGCATCTCCTTCTTGAACACGGGCCACCAGCGCATCACGGGGCCTCGGCGGGGGCCGCGGGGGCCTCCACGCTCTCGGCGGGCCCGGTGGTCTCCTCGCCCGCCACCACGCGGATGAAGACCTCCTCGAGGCTCATGCCCACCTGGTGCAGCTCGAGGAGGGGCCAGCCGCGGCTCGTGACGAGCTGGACCAGGTCGCCCCGGACATCACGTCCGCGGGGTGACTCCACGACGAAGGCGGCCACCCCGTCCCGCGTCTCCCGCTTCTCCACGCCGAGCACCCCGGGTACGGCGAGGAGCTCTCGCTCCAGGGTCTCCGCCGGGACAGCCACCCCGATGGCCACGCGGGAGGTCGGAAAGACCTGCTCCACCAGCTGATCCTCGGTGCCCTGGGCGACGATGCGGCCGCGGTTGATGATGATGACGCCGTCGCAGACCATGGAGACTTCCGGGAGGATGTGGGTGGACAGGATCACGGTGTGCTGCCCCGCCAGTGAGCGGATGAGGTGGCGGATCTCGGCGATCTGCCTCGGGTCCAGGCCGATGGTGGGCTCGTCCAGGATCAGCACCTCCGGATCGCCCAGCAGCGCCTGCGCCAGCCCGACGCGCTGCCGATAGCCCTTGGACAGGCGGCCGATGAGCCGGCGCTGCATGTCCGTGATGAAGCAGCGCTCCATCACCTCGGCGACCCGGGCCCGCCGCTCTCGCCGGGGGACTCCCTTGAGCTCCGCGACGAAGCCGAGATATGCCGCCACGGGGAGCTCGGGGTAGAGGGGGGCGTTCTCCGGCAAGTAGCCGATGCGGCGGCGTACCTCCATGGACTGAGAGAACACGTCGAACCCCGCGATGCGCACCGTCCCGCCGCTGGCCGGCATGAAGCACGACAGGATCTTCATGGTCGTGGACTTCCCGGCGCCGTTGGGGCCGAGGAAGCCGACGATCTTCCCCTTCTCGACGCCGAAGGAGACGTCCTCGACGGCCAGGACAGGGCCGTAGCGCTTCGTCAACCGGTCCACCTGGATCATGATCTCTGTGCGCTCTCCGCCGTAACCGGCGGTAAGTATAACACAGGGATCACGACCCGGGTCTTGGCGGGGACTCCCCGGGCGTGAGAACATGAGAGAGGAGCCATGAGCCGGAGCGCCCTGTCGAGCCTGCGGTCACGTCTCCTCCTGCTGGTGCTGCTGGCCTTCCTGCCGGCTCTGGCGCTCATCCTCGTCACGGCCTGGGAGCAACGGCAGCTCGCGGCGGCGGGGGCGGAGGAGGACGTCCTGCGGCTGGCCCGGCTCGCCGCCGCCGAGCCGGAGCGCGTCATCGAGGGCGCGCGCTCCCTCCTCACCGGTCTGGCGCAGCTCCCCGACGTCCAGGCACCCGCCGCGCAGGCGTGCAGCGCGCAGGCCGCCGCCATCCACCGGCGCTTCCCGATCTACACGAACCTCGGTGCCATCAGCGCGGCCGGGGACGTCTTCTGTAGCGCGGTCCCGCTTCGCGGCCCGGTCAGCGTGGCGGACCGCGGCTACGTCCGCCGCACCCTCGAGACGCGCGACTTCGTCGTGAGCGGGTACGTGGTGGACCGGGTCAGCGGCAGGCCGAGCCTCGCCCTGACCTCTCCCGCGGTGGATCCCGCGGGCACCCTGCGGGCGGTGGTCTTCGTGGGACTGGATCTCGCGTGGCTCCCCCAGCTCGTGAAGACCGCGCAGCTGCCGACGGGTTCTTCCTACCTCGTCTCGGACGCGGCCGGGCTCGTGCTGGCCCGCCATCCCGATAGCAGCGGGCTCCTCGGCCAGTCGGTGCCCGAGGCCCCGCTCCTTCAGGCGATCCGCCGCCAGGAGGGGGAAGGCAAGGCGCAGGTCACCGGCACGGACGGCGTCCGCCGCTTCGTCGCCTGGACGCCCCTGCGCGGGCTGCCGCCCGCGGACCGCCTGTACGTGAGCGTCGGCATCTCGAGGGACGCGGCGTTCGTGGAGGCCAATCGGGTGCTGCTGCGCAACCTGCTCTCGCTGGCGCTCGTCGGGGCGGTGGCGCTGGCCGTCGCCGCCCTCGGAGGCCACCTGATCGTCTTCCGCCGCCTGCGGACGCTGGTGCGGGCGGCCGAGCTCGTGAGCGCGGGCGATCTCGGCGCGCGGGCCCGGGTGGAGGGCACCGACGAGATCGCCGTGCTCGGGCGCTCCTTCGACGCGATGGCCGAGCGCCTGGCGGCCATGGTGAAGGGTGAGCAGGAAGCCAAGGAGGATCTCGAGGAGCGCGTGAGCGAGCTGGACCTGCTCAACCGCCTCGGCGAGCTACTCCAGGCGTGTCTCACGCTGGAAGAGGCCTATGCCGTCATCGAGCGCGTGCTGAAGGATCTCTTCCGCTTCGAGAGCGGCGCGGTCTTCGCGTGCAGCGCCTCGCGCAGCCTCATCGAGGCGGTGGCCCGCTGGGGCGCCGCCGCCGGCGGGGGCGGGACCGTCTTCGCCATGGAGGAGTGCTGGGCGCTGCGCAGCGGGCGGCCCCACCTCGTCGCAGACACCGGCTCGGGCCCGCTCTGCACCCATCTGCCGACCCCGCTGCCGGCCGCCAGCATCTGCGTGCCGCTGGTGGCCCAGGGAGAGGCCCTGGGCCTCCTCTATGTGGGCACCGCGCCCCTCGGGACGCCGAACGGGCGGCCGCTCAGCGAGGCGCGGCGCCGGCTCGCGGAGGCGGTGGCCGAGCAGGTGGCGCTCGGGCTCGCCAACGTGAAGCTGCGCGAGGTCCTCCGGAGCCAGTCCATCCGCGACCCGCTCACGGGGCTCTTCAACCGCCGCTACATGGAGGAGACGCTGGAGCGCGAGGTCCGCCGTTCCCAGCGCGCGGGTCGGCCCATGGCCGTCATCATGGCCGACATCGACCACTTCAAGCAGATCAACGACAATTTCGACCACGACGCCGGCGACGCCATGCTGCGCGAGATGGGCGCCCTCCTTCAGCGCAACCTGCGGCGCGAGGACATCGCCTGCCGCTACGGGGGCGAGGAGTTCGTGCTGGTGCTGCACGACGCCTCGCTGGAGGACGCCGCCCGGCGGGCCGAGGACCTGCGCGACGGAGTGAAGCAGATGCGGGTCTCGGACCGGGGCCGCATCGTGGGGCCGGTGACGCTGTCGCTCGGCGTGGCGACCTTCCCCGAGCACGGCGTCACGGGCGAGGCGCTGCTCCATGCCGCGGATGCCGCCCTCTACCACGCCAAGCGCGAGGGCCGCGACCGCGTCACCACGGCCGAGCCGGCCACGGATCCCCGCCCCGGCGAGCGGTTCTGATCCCGCCCGCGGGCTCCCGGGACCTGCGCCCGCGGTACGGTGACGGGGGCCCACCGACGGGGCGACCGCTGCCGGAGAGTGTTCATGTCGGCTTGCATGAAGCGGCTGGCCGTGTCAAGCCGTGGTGTGTCGCTCCGTTGTGTCTCGGTCCCGCGTGTTCACCTCCATTGAGCAGGAAGTGGGCTCTGGTCTCGCGAAGTTCCGTCAGCCTTGTATCCGCGCTCGCCAAGAGCGAGGGACACTCGCCGGCGCACGAGGGGGTTCGAGGGGGTGGGGGCGCCATCCACGCAGCGGCCCTGCAGCAGCGGCCGGGCCAACATTCGCGCTCACCCACCCGTCGAACCTGCGAGAGGCCACGAGGCTCCGCTCCCGCACCATCACCGTGTACCGTCCGGTGTCCCTCACGCGGGAAGTGCGGCGACGGAGTGAGAATGCGCCGCCGGGGGGCGGGGCGCATCCAGCGTTTCATCCCGAGGAGCGCATAGAGGAGGCCGGCCAGACGGCGGGCCAGCGCGACCACGGCGACGGGCTTGCCCCGGCGGGCGGCGATGCGCAGGGCCCAGGTCCGGAGCGCCTCGCCGCAGGGGGCTGGCGGCGCAGCAGCGAGAGCGCGGCGTGAATGAGCACCCAGCGGGCGCGCCGTGGGGGACACGGTACCGATCATCGCCGACGGCGGCGTCAGGGACGACAAGGACCTGTTTCTGGCGCTCATCTGCGGGGCCTCCTCGGTGATGCTCGGCGACATGTTGTCGACGAAGTGGGTCCGCCCGCGACCGCCGAGATCCCGTGGAAGGCCTCGAGTCCGCTACAACGCGTCACGCACCTGAGAGAGCGAGTACTTGGCGAGTGGCTCCTCCGCTGATCGCAGCATCCGCGCGCCCCCCAGCCTAGCCAGAGAAAATGATGCATCCGCCTCATTGCCGTCGCCGGCCGCTGCGATCTATCGTTCAACGACTGGAATTATATTTCACTATTTCGGAATAATCTCCGACTGCGGCCGAGGAAGGATTGAGTGTGGAAGGTCGTCTGGTACCCGTCGCGCCGGCGCCTCGCGAGACTCTCTGGCACGAGCACCGCGGGCCGCTTCGCGGCGTCCGCGTCATCGACGTCACGTCGGTGATAGCGGGGCCGTTCGCCACCAACCTGCTCGCCGACTTCGGCGCCGAGGTGATCAAGATCGAGCAGCCCGGCGCGGGCGACGCCTGTCGCACCATCGGCCCCTTCGCCCGCGGCGAGTCGCTTCGGTTCCCCAGCCTCGGACGCAACAAGAAGTGCATCACCCTCAATCTCGGCGACGCCCGTGGCGCCGCGCTCTTCAGACGGCTTTGCGCCGATGCCGATGTCGTCGTCGAGAACTACCGGCCCGGGGTGATGGAGCGCTGGCGGCTCGGTCCCGACGACCTGCGCACGGTGAACCCGCGCCTGATCTTCGTGCGCATCTCGGGCTACGGTCAGACGGGCCCCTACCGCGAGAAGGCCGGCTTCGGCACGCCGGCCACCGCGTTCGCCGGGTTGACTTACCTACTCGGGTATCCGGATCGGCCGCCGCTCAATGTCCCCATCGCGCTCGCGGACCTGCTGGCGGGCCTCTACGGCGCCCTGGCCACGGTGATGGCGCTCTACTGGCGGGACGCGTGCGACGGCGGGGGACAGATGGCCGATGTCTCACTCTACGAGTCGGTCTTCCGACTGCTCGACGCGCTCGTCGCGGAGTACGGGGTTACCGGGCGCGTGCGCGAGCGCGCTGGCGACACCAGCGGCGCCTCGCCGGCGGGCGTGTACGAGACGGGTGACGGGCGCCACGTCGTGCTCGTGTGCAGCACCGACCGCACGTTCAATCGGCTCGCCGAGGCGATCGGGCGTCCAGACATGGTGACCGATCCCCGCTACTCGGTCAATGCTCGCCGCGTGGAGCACCGGAAGGCCGTCGACGCGATCGTGAGCGCGTGGCTCAAGGCGCGGCCCCTCGAGGACAGCCAGCGCATTCTCGACGCGGTCGGGTGCCCGTTGAGCCCCGTCTACTCCGTGGCTGACATCTTCGCCGACCCCCAGTACCAGGCCCGCGGCGACATCGTCGAGGTGGACCATCCCCGCCTGGGCAAGGTGCCGCTGCCTGGGCTCGTGCCCGTGTTCTCGCTCACGCCCGGCCGCGTGGTGCACGGGGGGCCGGATCTTGGTACTCACAACGGGGCGGTGCTGGGAGGGCTGCTCGGGCTCGGCGCCGAGGAGATCGAGTCACTGCGCCAGAAGGGCGTGATCTGATGCGGGGCCGAAACGAGTCGAGGTCGTCGCATGAGGAGGGGGACAATGCATACGCTCAGGGTCGTCGTGGGTTTCGCGCTGGGGCTGGCGGTCACCTCGGGCGCCTATGCGGCCGGAATCGAGATCGCGGAGATCGGGAGCTTCCACGTCGGCGGCCGGCAGGTCACGCTGTCGGGACTTCCCAAGAGGGAGATCGTGTTCACCCCGGGCTCTCCGCCGTTCGTCGTCGATCCCAACGGCGACTTCGAGGCGGAGCAGATGTACGTGCAGTACATCCAGCTCACTGCCCCGAGAGCCAAGTATCCCCTCCTCCTGTGGCACGGAGGGGGTCTCACCGGCGTCACGTGGGAGAGCAAGCCCGATGGGCGCCCGGGATGGCAGATGTTCTTTCTGCGCGCCGGCCACAGCGTGTACGTCTCCGATGCTGTCGAGCGCGGCCGCGCTTCCTGGGCTCGCTACCCGGAGATTTTCAAGACCGAGCCGTTCTTCCGCACGAAGAAGGAGGCATGGGAGCTGTTCCGGATCGGGCCCAAGGGCTCGTACGCCACCGACCCGGCGAAGCGTGTCGCCCATCCGGGCCAGCAGTTCCCGACCAGCGCGTTCGACCAGTTCACGAAGCAGGGGGTGCCGCGGTGGGCCACCACCGACGCTGCCACGCAGGTGGCGTACGACGCGCTCGTGCAAAAGGTCTGCCCCTGTGTCGTGCTGGTGCACAGTCAGGGCGGCAACTTCGGCTTCAACGCCGCCCTGAAGGCGCCGGAGAAGGTCAAGGCGGTCGTCGCGATCGAGCCCTCCGGCGCGCCGGACCCGGCGAAGGTCGCCGTCGCGAGCCTCAAGGGCGTACCCCACCTCTTCGTGTGGGGTGACTACCTCGACACGCAGGAACTCTGGATGAAGATCATGCCGAACGTGACACGGTACCGTGACGCGCTGCGGACCACCGGAGGCACGGCCGAGTGGCTGGACCTGCCCAAGGCCGGCATCGCCGGCAACACCCACATGCTGATGATGGACGGCAACTCGGACCAGGTCGCGACGCGCATCCAGGACTGGATGGCGAAGCAGGGATTGATGAGATGACGACAGAGGCTCCCATGGTCACAACATCCTTCCGGTTCCTCGCCGCCTCGGTGATCCTGACGGCGTCGCTGCTGACGATCCTCGTGTCGGTGCCGGTGCCCGCGCAGGGCCGACAGGAGGACTACAGGTCGTTGACGGTGCGAACACCCGACGGTCTCACCATCGCCGTGCAGCAATGGGGCAATCCGAGCGGCCCCGAGATCCTGTTCGTCCACGGCTTCTCCCAGAGCCACCTCTCCTGGGTCAAACAGACGCGCAGCGATCTCGCCCAGGCGTTCCGCGTCATCACGTACGACACGCGCGGGCACGGTGGATCGGACAAGCCGCTGGGTTCCTTCTACGACAACGTCGGGCACAGTCCGTTCTGGGAAGACCCGGCCCGCTTCAACAGCGAGCTCGCAGCGTTCGTCCGCGCCAGCGCGAGCCGATAGGGGTTCTCATCACGGAGGCGATCATGAGTGACGGTATCCAGTGTTCGACGCGCAGGGGTTTCGTCCGGGGCAGCATCGCTCTGACCGCCGGCGTGGCCCTCGCTCCCGGTCTGGCGCGAGCGCAGGGCAAGCCGCTGGTCACCGGCTCCTTCGGCCCGGCGATCACGCTCTACGCCCCGTTCATGGTGGTCGAGGTCGAGGGGCTGGCGCGCGCGGAGGGCCTCGACTTCAAGATCGTGGTCACCGACGGCGGCGCCCGGACGCGCCAGGTCATCGCCGCCGGGCAGGCGAGCCACGCCCACGGGGACGCCAGTCACCCGCTCCAGCTCACCAACCGCGGCAAGCCGACGAAGATCCTGATGGGCACCGAGTCGCGCTGCCCGTACGCGAACATCGTGGTCCGCAAGGACCTCTACGACCAGGGCATCACGACGCCCGAGAAGTTCGGCTACTGGAAGCGGCCGGATGGCAGCAAGCCGGTGATCGCGGCCACGGCGATCGGGTCGGGGACGTGGATGTACGGGAGCTACGTGCTCGAGCGCTACGGCGTGGCCGAGAAGGTGAACTGGGTGGCCGCGGGCGGCGCCAAGACGATGCTCGGCGGCCTCTCGTCGAAGCAGCTCGACGCGATCGTGGCGAGTCCAGCGATCCAGTTCGACGCGGAAGACCGCGGGTGGGGGCGCGTGATCTACGACGTGCGCGATCAGGCCGCGTGGGACCGAGCGTTCGGCGGGCCGATCCCGACGACCGCGGTCTACGCCCTGGCGTCGACGACCCAGGCCCCCGACGTCACCCAGGCCTTCGTCAATGCCGTCTACCGGGCGATGCAGTGGCTCAAGGCGCACGGCGTCGACGAGATCTACGCCCGGGTCGGGGAGAAGTACATGGGCGACCAGAGTCCACAGGCCACCAAGCGTGAGATTGCCTACTTCAAGCAGCTCTGGAAGTACGATGGGATGATGTCGGAGGCCGATTTCAGGAACGGCGGGAAGGTGTGGTTTCGGGAGGGCACGGACATCAAGCCCATCAGCTTCGCCGACGCCGTCGACGCGCGCTTTCTCGTCAACGCGCACCGGAAGTATAGCTCGGGGTAACCGTGACAGCCCCGCGGGTCCGCATCGCCGTCCGCGATCTCTGCAAGACCTTCGCCCTGCAGGGCCGCGAGGTGCGGGCGGTGGACGCGGTCGCCTTCGACATCCCGGAGGGCGAGTTCGTCGCCCTGATCGGCCCGTCGGGCTGCGGGAAGAGCACGATCCTGAACATCGTCGCCGGGCTCCTCGCGGCGACGTCGGGTTCCGTGCTGATCGACGGCGACCCCGTGGTCGCCAACCGTCCCAACCGTCACGTCGGTTATGTCTTCCAACGTGACACCGTGTACCCGTGGCGGACGGTGGCGCGCAACATCGCCTACGGGCTCGAGCTGGCCGGGGCGCCGCGGGCCGAGCGCGACCACCGTGTGGCCCGGATCATCCACGACGCGGGGCTCGACGGCTTCGGAGACGCCTTCCCGCTGGCGCTCTCGGGGGGCATGCGGCAGCGCGTCGCCCTCATGCGGACGCTCATCACGCGGCCGCAGATCTTGCTGATGGACGAGCCGTTCGGCGCGCTCGACACGCACACCAAGCTCGAGATGCACCGGATCCTCCTCGACATCTGGGAGCGCGAGCAGCAGACCGTGCTCTTCGTGACCCACGACCTGGGCGAGGCGCTGACGCTCTCCGATCGCATCGTCGTCCTGTCCGCGCGGCCGGGACGGGTGAAGGAGATCTTCGAGGTCAACCTATCGCGCCCGCGCGACGCGGTCGCCCTCCGCGAGTCGCCCGACTTCGCCGAGGCGTTCTCCCGGATCTGGCACTCGCTCGGCGAGGAGCTCCGAAAGGGGCACGTCGAGTGACGAGGGTTCCGGGGGCGCTCGGCCTCAACGCCTGCCGCGTGCTGGTGGTGGCGGCCATCCTCGCCGTGTGGGAATGGGCGTTCCCGCTCAACGCGCGGTACGACTGGCTGATCCCGGATTTCCTCGACCCTTATTTCGTTTCCCGGCCGTCGGAGATCTGGGCGCGCTTCGTCCGGCTGGCGTGCCTCGTCGACCGGGCCGGGGCGTGGACCCTCGGGCGCGAGGGCGCCTTCGCGGCCTGCCTCGCCCAGAGCCAGAACAACCTCTGGATCGGCACGCTCGTCACGTTGAAGAACACCTTCTGGGGATTCGTGGCCGGCGTGGGGAGCGGCGTGATGGTGGGGCTCGCGCTCGGCCGCTCGGAGCTCCTTGCCACGTTCTTCGAGCCTTTCATCGTCGCCGTGAACTCGATCCCGCGCATCGCGCTTGTCCCGTTCATCATCCTGCTCTTCGGCCTCGGCGACATCTCCAAGATCGTGACGGCGTGGGTCATCGTCTTCTTCGTCGTCTTCTTCAACACGTTCGAGGGCGCGCGAGCAGTGGACCGCGATCACATCGCGGTGGCGCGCCTGTTCGGCGCCAGCCGCTGGCAGGTGACAGCGACGGTGATCGTCCCATCGACGATGGCCTGGGTCTTTGCCTCCCTGACGCCGGCGATCTCGTTCTCGCTGATCGGCGTCATCGTCGGCGAGTTCATCGGCGCGGAGCGCGGCGTCGGGAAGATCATCGTCGAGGCCGAGGCGCGTGCCCAGGCGGCGGACATGATGGTCGCGCTCTTCGTGCTGATGGTGGTGGGCGTCGTCCTGGCGCTCGCGATCCGGCGGACGCAGAGCTACCTTCTCAGGTGGCAGGCGCATTTCCAGGGGCGGGAGTGAGAGAAGCCGCGCCGTCCACCGAGAGGGCTGTCCGCGCCCGGCCGCGAGGGCGCCCTCCGGGCCCGCTCTCCGGGGAATCGATGACCTCCGTCGCGGCGGCGTGCGCGCTGCTCGACGTCCTCGCCGCGAGGCGCGACCCCGCGAGCCTGACCGAACTGGCCGTCGCAACGGGCCGCCCGAAGTCGTCGACGCTCCGGCTCCTGACATCGCTGGTGCGCGGGGGCCTCCTCGTTCGCGACGCCGACGGGCGGTTCCGGCCCGGCCCGCTCGTCTGGCAGCTCGGAATGGTGCGTCACTCGTGGGACGACCTCGCGCGCCGGGTGCGGCCGGAAGTCGAGCGGCTCGCGCGAGAGACCCGCGAGAGCGCAAGCCTCCAGGTGCGCGACGGCGACGCGCGGCTCGTGCTGATGCGCGTGTCGTCGCCAGAGTCCGTGATCCACCGCCTCCGGGAAGGCATGCGGCTACCCCTCGACCGCGGCGCCGGCGGAGAGGTGTTGCTGGCGTTCGGCACCGACCGGCCGGGCGGGCGCCGGGCCGAGGTGCGCGCACGCGGATGGGCCGCGTCCTTCGGTGCCCGGGACCCCCAGGTGGCCGCGGTGGCGATGCCGCTCTTCGACAGCCGGGGCGCGCTCCTCGGCGCCCTCAACGTGAGCGGCCCTATCATGCGGCTCACTCCGGACCGTGTTCCCTCGCTCGTGACGGCGCTCCGCGCGTCCGTGCGGCGCCTCGCGCGCGAGCTCGCGCGGTAGCCCTTACGCGCGCGGTCCGGCGCCGCGCAGGCCCCGGTTCTTCGGTCCTGGCCAGCCTGAGCAGCGTCGTGGCGATGACCAGGAAGAGGCAGACCGAAGCCGACCGCTTGCGCCGGAGCTGCGCCATCGGCTCCTTATACTCCTACCGACCCCCGGAATGACCCGGGGAGGAGGAGAGAGAAGGAGACGAAGGTCAGGCGTGACGGATCAGAGCTTGCTGGCCAGAGGACCGATCGGCTCGCAGCCCTCGAGGCTCAGCCCCAGA